>NZ_MKGS01000184.1:0-112446 GCF_002836905.1 Pseudomonas sp. 43NM1
CTCCTCAACGCGCTGTTCTTGGGGCTTGGTGTAGCGCTTAACCCAGGCATAGAGGCTGTGCACGGACACACCCAATCGTGCAGCCACCTCCGAGACAGGAAGCTGCTTTTCGGTCACTTGCTTGACCGCCTGGATTTTGAATTCTTCGGGATATCGCTGGTTGCTCATGGCACCTCCTAATGGGCCTCATTTTAAGGCTTGGAGGTGTCTACGAAACTAGTGGCGATTCACAGCCTCTATCGCTTTGCTTTCACCCAGAGAGCATCAAACTTCAGGATCGGTTTTGATTGATCTTCAAGCGCGCCCCTTTGTAGGGGCGGCTTTCGTGAGCCAAGCAATGGCGATACCGGCGTCTTGGCCCTACAGGCGTCCATCCTCGCGGCTGCGCTCCGCTTGCGTTCGAGGAGCTCTTGCGACAATCGGCGAGAACGCAGGCCACATTAAGCAGGGCTTGGCGAGACTCAGCAAGCTCGCATGATCTCGCCTCTATTTGATTTTGATCTCAAACGCCTGTCACGCCAGAGCTAAATATCCGGTAAGGCCGCCATCAACTTTCCGCAACCTGGAAGCACCGCTGGTGGGCGATATTTCCTGCCCTACTTCGACCGCGAGTCTGACGTGCTGAAGGTGCCGTTGGCGTGCATCGGCTATCTTCATACCACCATTTTTTGGCGACGCGAGCATCATTGGCGTCACTGATCCGCTGGCAAAACGTAGATGCTCTGCAGAAAGCCGAAAGCGTTTCATGGTGGTTCACTACAGGGCTGCAGCGCAGATTATTGCGGAGGAACCAGCTCTCTCCCGCCCACACCTTAACTACAACCTGTTGGGTTAGATCCAGTCTTCTTCACGAAAGTGACACATGTGCTCTCTCCATTGAACGTAGTCTTAGGCACTAACCTAGCGCAGTGATGCGTCACAATCCAGCCCAGGAAGGTCTGAGGCTGGATTGACTCGAATGCTTGAAGGGTCAAGTGCGCAAAAAAATCAGAAGATTTATGATGCCAACTCCCTTGACTGCCGGCTACGGCGGGAGTTCAAGGACGCCACGAAATCCGTAAAGGTGGTCGGTTTTTTCAGAGACGCAGACGCGGATGGCGATCACAGGAATCATTCCGACGCATTCAGCAATAGCGCGGGGATATACTGCGCTTTACGTTTGATAGGGCCAGCTTATGAATTTGACTGATGCCACGCTCGTATTGCTCCTTGCAGCACGTATCCATGGAACGGACGAAGCCATCAAAGCGTCGGCGAAAAGTGTAGTGAAAAAGCTACCGCGCAGTAAGCGTGATTTGATCTACAAGGTGATCGAAAGTCGACGTCCGCTCGAGCTGGTTAACTTTCTGGCAGAGCATTTGGACGACTGATCCTAGAACCCTCTAGTGGGACGTTTGCCTGCTACCTAATTGTCGAAAGATGGAAGCGGCGAGAAATCCCTTGTCGTTCTGGGTGTGCCCCGCTGGGGGCGGCTGTCGTAAACCCAGCCATAGCGGTGCCCGCTACTGTCTGGGCCCTACGGGCTTACATCCTCACACCTGCGCGCTCCGCTTGCTGGAGCAGCCTGACGAAGCGCGCTGGATTACTACTACGCTCAGGTCTCAGCGACTTGATGGGTGACGCCTAGCTGGGCAACTCGCTGACTTGCTGTTGGACTTCCACCACCAACTCAGCATCGCTAACAAGTCGGCTTCGCCGTTTTTGGGGCGATACCGATTGCTTGATTCGAACCGTTAATTGCGAGCGCGCCCCACCGAGACATTCGCTGACCAGTTTCACTGGTCGTCCCCCGGCAACAAGGGTGAGTGCGCAATCCATTTTCGCGCCCGAGCGATCTCCACGGCCCCTTTGAGAATTTCTGCTTCCATCGTCTTCTTGCCCCGCATCCGTTGAAGCTCGCGGATCTGCTTGAGCGCATCGCTCAGCTCCGACGCAGGCACCACGGCTTCATCGGCACTCACTGCCGACAGGCTGCCGTCCTGGTACAGCTTGCGCCACAGGAACAGTTGGTTGGCATTGATGCTCCAGCGGCGGCGCCGCTCCTAGCCAAAAAGTCACCACTCTTATCATTGCTGTTAGTCATAAACATAACCGTTTGCCTATCCCTTATCGTAAGGGGGAAACGGTGTCCTGTCTTTCATGGGGCTCGTTCATCAACCTACCCTCGCACCTCCCGCGAAGTCTCTGTCCTCAACTAGACAATCACAGCGCCCTGTCATAAATTGTCTCAGCTCTGTCCTGCATACTTGTTGAGATCACGGAGTCATACCGGTACTCCTAAAGCATCAGTCTTCAGCAGAGAACGCACCATGCATCCAAGATTCAGGGTCATCGAAACAACCAGACTGGATGATGCCATCAAGCAATATCGGGTTGTAGATCTCGTCGAGGGGGGCTCTGCTAGCAAGCACGGTGTGTTCAAAGCGAACGTCGAGGCCGAGGCGGTTTGTTCGCGCCTGAATGCCGAGCATCCGCACCAGAGTGGTGTAGGTCGTACATCCCTGAATCATTGATCCGCTCGTTTCAAAACGCCAATGGTTTTGTAGGACTGCTGGCTTAAAGGGCAGTCATGGGCTGCCGTTTCGTAAGTACGTTTTGAAGGAGCTGCTGGTTAAGTCGCTGACACTCATCCTCGGCCTCGTCTCGGGCCTGATAGGTCGTCTGTAGACGAAGCTTCTCTTGGTTGTCGTAGATGTTGAAGCCTATGGGCGCAGTCTTGCAGTAGAAGCGCACTCCATCACGCGTTGATCCCGTTTGTGTGGGGACAGCAGGGACAACAGCAAATCTCGAAATCATTTTCACACCCTCTCCTTGAACTCCATCACTATTAGCGGCTATACGCCACCACAGCAAGTGATCTTCATCAGTTTCCGATGGGCAACACGAGGCCTAGGAACTGCATCTCTCGTACCATTTAGAGCTCAAGGCACTACCGGCACTACCGGCACGACAGAGCATGCCGATGATTCTCATCAATACAGCCTTACTTTTTAATGGAAACAATCGCGACTTTGCCACCCTCGATCCTGAAGGAAAAGGATACACGGTCACCGATCATCAGACCTGCCATCTGATCCTCCGTGACGGTAAAAGCCATAGTCATTGGCGGCCACTGTACGGCTGGGACGGCTCCGTGGGAGATGGTCACCGTATGTTTCGTAGAATCTATAGCCTTGATCGTCCCCTCGGCATTGGCAACTTGAGCCTGTTTTGTTTCCTGCTCCATCTGCATGCCCTCCATACCGTCCATTTTCATGCCCGGCATGTCCTCCGCATGGACAGAGAGTGAAAGCGCGAATACGGTGCTTGCAACTGCAATCATGGTCAGTTTCATACGACTTTTCCTTGAGGCTTTATGGGTGCAGCTGAGAGGTGCCGGCGACGCATTAGGCGATAGGCTGCCGGAATGACAAAAAGGGAAAGCAAGGGTGCTGTGACCATGCCGCCAACCATGGGCGCGGCAATGCGGCTCATCACTTCGCTACCAGTCCCGCTGCCCAACAAGATGGGTAACAAGCCCGCAATAATGACGGCCACGGTCATGGCCTTAGGTCGAACTCGCTGCACAGCACCTTCACGAATCGCCGCAACCAGTCCGCGCTCAGTGCTGTCGCCGACGTCTTCACGTTCGGCCCAAGCGTTCTTCAGGTAGAGCAGCATGATCACGCCGAACTCGGCAGAAACCCCGGCCAAGGCGATAAAGCCGACTCCGGTGGCGACCGACAGGTTGAATCCCAATAGATAGAGGAACCATGCTCCACCGGTCAGTGCAAATGGCAGAGTGGCCATGATCAATAGCGCCTCATCGAAGCGGGCGAAAGTCAGGTAGAGCAGAACGAAGATGATCAACAACGTGGCAGGTACTACCAGTTTGAGGCGTGCGTTGGCCCTTTCGAGAAACTCGAACTGTCCTGAGTAGCTCAGGCTCATGCCTGGCTGCAGCTTGACCTGTTCATTGACGACCCGACGCAGGTCGGCGACAACCGAGGCAATGTCCCGCCCCCGCACGTCGATATACACCCAGCCTGAAGGCCTTGCGTTTTCGCTCTTGAGCATCGGCGGCCCGTCGCCGACCTTGATCTTCGCCACCGTGCCAAGGGTGATTTGGCTGCCTAGCGGGGTGTAGATTGGCAACTGCTCCAGGGCGCCGAGCGAGTCACGCCACTCACGGGGGTAACGGACGTTGATCGGGAAGCGTGCAAGCCCTTCAATGGTCTCCCCGACGTTTTCGCCGCCGATAGCGCCGGCCACGATGGACTGCACATCGGCAATATTCAGTCCGTAACGGGCGGCGGCCTTGCGGTCGATATCCACGTCGATATAGCGGCCACCGGTCAGTCGCTCGGCCAGAGCCGAACTGACACCGGGCACATCCTTGGCCACGCGCTCGACCGCCTGAGTAGCGGCATCGATCTCCGTCAGGTTGGTGCCGGCGACCTTCACTCCAATGGGACTCTTGATACCCGTAGCGAGCATATCGATACGGTTACGAATAGGTGGTATCCAGATATTCGTCAGCCCCGGGACTCGTACCACTCGATCCAGTTCTTCCACCAACTTCTCCTGGGTCATGCCTGGACGCCATTGCTCATGTGGTTTGAACTGGATGGTGGTTTCGAACATTTCCAGCGGTGCCGGGTCGGTGGCGGTTTCGGCACGACCGGCTTTACCAAAGACGTGTTCGACTTCTGGTACGGTCTTGATCAAGCGGTCGGTCTGTTGCAGCAGTTGTGCCGCTTTCTGCGCCGACAGCCCTGGCAGAGCGGAAGGCATATAGAGCAGGTCGCCCTCGTCCAACGCGGGTAGAAACTCGCCACCCAAGCGCGACATTGGCCATAGCGCACTGACAAAAACCAATAGCGCCACCAGTAACGTGATCTTTGGTCGACGTAAGACCGCGTCCAGAGCGGGCTGATAAATCCGAATCAACCACCGGTTCAATGGGTTCTGTTGTTCACTGGGAATTCGACCTCGAATCCAATAGCCCATCAGCACTGGCACCAAGGTCACTGACAACCCCGCCGCTGCGGCCATGGCATAGGTCTTGGTAAAAGCCAAAGGGCCGAACAGCCGTCCTTCCTGAGCTTCCAGGGTGAACACCGGAATGAACGACAGGGTGATGATCAACAAACAGAAGAACAGCGCGGGGCCTACCTCTGCCGCCGCTTCGGTCATTACATGCCAATGACGTTCACCCTTCAGTTCTTCCCCCGGATTGGCCGCGTGCCATGCCTCAATCTTCTTGTGGGCGTTCTCGATCATCACCACGGCGGCATCGACCATGGCGCCAATGGCGATGGCAATTCCGCCCAAGGACATGATGTTGGCGTTGATGCCTTGGTAGCGCATGACGATGAAGGCAATCAACACACCAACAGGCAGGGAGATGATCGCCACCAGGGATGAGCGCAGGTGCCAGAGGAAGATTCCACAGACCAACGCGACGACAATGAACTCTTCGATCAGCTTGTGGCTGAGGTTTTCAACAGCGCGGTCGATCAGCTTGCTGCGGTCGTAGGTGGTAACGATTTCCACCCCGGACGGCAGACTGCTTTTCAGTTCGTCGAGTTTAGTCTTGACCGCCGCAATGGTCTCGCGAGCATTCTTGCCACTGCGCAAAATCACCACGCCACCGACGGTCTCGCCTTCGCCGTCAAGTTCGGTAATGCCCCGCCGCATTTCCGGCCCCAACTGGATAGTTGCGACATCGCCAAGGGTCACTGGTACACCACCCGCACCCAACTTAAGCGGGATCGCCCGGAAGTCATTGAGCGTCTTCAGATAGCCCGAAGCGCGCACGATGAACTCGGTCTCCGCCATCTCCAGCACGGCACCACCGGTTTCCTGATTGGCCTTACCGATGGCGTCGGTCACCTCAGCCTGAGTGATACCGAGGCTGGCCAATTTCAGCGGATCGAGCTGCACTTGGTACTGCTTGACCATGCCACCCACGGTGGCCACTTCCGCAACGTTCGGCAGGGTCTTGAGTTCAAACTTGAGGAACCAGTCCTGAAGTGCGCGAAGCTGCGCCAGATCATGTCCGCCACTGCGATCCACCAATGCGTACTGATAGATCCAACCCACGCCAGTCGCATCCGGCCCCAACGCCGGCTTCGCGCTGGCCGGCAACCGACTTTGTATTTGGCTCAGATACTCCAACACCCGCGAGCGAGCCCAGTACAAGTCAGTGCCATCTTCGAACAGCACATAAACGAAGCTGTCACCGAAGAAGGAATAGCCACGCACCGTCTTGGCTCCCGGCACCGAGAGCATGGTGGTGGCCAACGGATAGGTCACCTGGTTCTCGACAATCTGCGGCGCTTGTCCCGGAAAAGGGCTGCGGATGATCACCTGAACATCCGAGAGATCTGGCAGCGCATCAATGGGCGTGCTTTGCACCGACCAGACGCCCCAAGCGGTGACAAACAGCGTCGCCAGTAGCACCAGGAATCGGTTCGCTACTGACCAACGAATCAGGGCAGCAATCATGGCTGGCTCCCCGATTTATCCAGGCGTTCAACACGCAAGCCATCGTCGGTCTGGCTCAACGCGATCCGAACCTTGTCACCCGCTTTCAGGCCCTGCATCAGAGCCGGGTTGGCGAGTGGAAACGTCATCGTCATGCCAGGCATGCCCAGCGTCTTGAAGGGGCCATGGGCAAGCGTGACTTCTTTGTCGTTGATCTCAACGATCTGCCCATCCGCCTCATGAAAACTGGAGGTTGCTGAGCTGGGCAGTGACTCTTCCTCCGAACTTGCAACGATTCCCTTGAGACTGGCCTCCGAGTCGAGCAGGAACTGGCCAGACGTAACCACCTTCTGGCCTTCTTCCAGACCTTTCACTATCGCCGTCTTGCCATCGCTTTCCTGCCCGAGATGCACTTCCACTGGACGGTAGTGGCCCGCGTCTTCGGCGAGCATCACCAAGGCACGTCGGCCAGTGCGGATGACGGCCTCGCTCGGCACCCACAACACACTTTGCCCGGTCGAGCGATTCAGGCGTACCTGCGCCGTCAAACCCGGTCTGAGGCGCCCATCCGGATTGGGTAGTTCCACCCGCACGCGAAGAGTGCGGCTGTCCGGGTTGGTCTCGGGTAAAATCGCGCTGACCTTGCCACTGAGCATTGTCCCAGGGAAGGCTGGCAGATGCGCTTCGACCGCCTGCCCCACGGTGATCGATCCGGCATCCGATTCTGGAACGGCCACGGCGAGCCAGACACTGCTTAAGCCATTGACGCGTGCCAGAGTATCGCCAGTAGCCACAGTCATACCCGCACGTACATTCAATTCTTGCAGCACACCACCAATAGGGCTGGTGAGAGTCAGGTAGGGCTGAACCTTACCGCCACGCTCTACCTGAGTAATCAGTGCTGCCGGCATCCCTGTGAGCCGCAGTCGCTGGCGGGCCGCAGCCAACAGGTCAGCATCCCCGCTGCGCGTCAGTGCAAGAAACTCTGACTGGGCAGCCGCCCATTCCGGCACCAGGATATCCGCCAACGCCGCGTTGGCTTTGAGCACATCACCGGGAGCGTGGGCATAAACCCGCTCCACAAAGCCCGTGGTGCGTGCCTGAATCACAGCGACATCACGTTCGTTGAATCCCAAGACACCTGTCACATCGAGGCTGGAGTCAAATATTCCACGGGTGACTGTTGCAAAACGCAGACCGAGATTCTGGGTCAGACTCGGATCGATACTGACGGTCGCACGATCCCCTGCGCCACCGGCGTACTTAGGAACCAGTTGCATGTCCATGAAGGGGGACTTACCCGGCTTATCGAATTTTTGCTGCGGGTACATGGGGTCATACCAATACAGAGCCTTGCGTTCGTCAGGTGAATCGAGGCTCTGCTCCTGGGCAGAACTGGATACCCCATTCATGCGCTGTTGAGCGAACCAGTAACCACCGGCAATACCGAACGCCAGCGAGATGCCTACCAACAATGCCCCGTTCCATTTAAGGTTCATTGGCTGGCCTCCCCATAAGCGAAATACAGACGCGCACTGGTCAGCGCTCGCTGCTCTTCCACATCAATCTGCTTGAGACGGGCCTCGATAAGCTCGCGTCGGGCGGCAACAACGGCGTTTAAATCGCCTTTGCCGGCACGGTAACTAGCCATGCTGAGTTCGACCTTTTCCTTGGCCAGCGGCAATAGGCTTTCCTGGTTTCGGCGCACGGCACGATTTAGGCGCTCATAGTCAGCCAGTTCAGTTTCCAATTGCTGGGTGTGCTCACGAGACAGGGCTTCGCGCTCGGCCTCAAGCTGGTTGAGTTCAGCCTGCTTGGCTGCGATTTTGGGGTTTTGGCGCGAGTCAGGAAACAGCGGCAGATCCCATGAAAGTTGCACGCTGACCATGTCGCCGAATTGTCGGCCACGATGCTGATAATCGAGCTCCCAACTCCAGTCCGACTGCTTCTCCGCTTCTGCTTCACGAACCTTGGCTTGCGCTTCACGGGTCATCGGCGCAAACGCTGCCAACTCGGGATGGTGTTGCAGTTTATGGGCGTAGCTTGAGGTATCGACGGGCCATACAGGCAAGCTGCCCACAGGCTTGTCATTGGCGGCGGAGCCAATCCAGCGTTTGAGGGCCGCTCGGGCCTGGGCGCGCTCACGAATCAGGTCGTCCTGTTGCTCTGCCAGTTGGGCTGCTTCTTGTTTGGGTGTCACCGCTTCAGCAGGTTGAACGCGGCCACCGGCAATTTGAGCCCGGACGGTATCGGTTAGGAGACGATTTTCTTTGTAGAAATCCTGGAACAGTGCATCTTTGCGCTCAACCGAGTAGCTACTAATCCAGGCCAATGCCGTGGCCTGGCGTACCTTCAGACGTTCGACCCTACGCTCCGCAGCAGCGCGATCAACGGCAGCGTCGGCGACCTCGATGCGCGCTTTGCGCTTGTCGCTATTGGGCATCTCCTGCCTGACCCCGACCATTTGCATGGTCATGAAGTCCTGGTCGATGCTCCAGCGATCCGGGCCGCCAATGGGGTAGTTCTGCACACCCACCAATAACTTGGGGTCAGGTAATTCGCCGGCTGGAATAGCCGCGCTGCTGGCAGCCTGAATTTTGGCATCTTGTGCGTTCAGTGACGGCGAATTGTTTTCGGCTAGCCGCAACGCTTCATCGAATGTTAAGGCGGCAGCGAGGCTCGGCAATGCCAGCATGCTTGCCGTCAGGCCGGCCACGAGAGACCAACCTGTGCAATAGCACCTAGAGTTCATGTTTGCGATTCCTGTGATCATCCGCTGCACACGAAAAAAGACATGCGCGCAGCTAGTCCATCCCGCTAATGCGGAATGAGGCTCAATGTGGGACAGGAATCAAACGCGAGGCGGTCGCCAAACCCCGGACGAGGTCTTTACAGGCAAGGAATCGCTGAAGAATGAAATTACTTCGGGGCTGAATACGGATACAGGAGGCTTTAAGATCGAGACTTGCAGCATGCCGCCCGACTTGCATTCCTGGCCCGGCTTACAAGGTTTGCCGTGCTCGGAAGGGCTTTTCATATCGTTGCAGCAGTCCATCCCCATATCGTCCATCATCGCCATGCCCATCGTCTTCATCGGGCACGGTTCTGTTGGTGCCTGAACGCCCGCCATCCCGCTGAGGGGAAGCGCAAAGCTGATCATGAAGATGAGGCAAAACCGCAGATAGCGTTTCATGGTCTGGAGTCTAGTCGCTGAGAATGGCTCTTACAATTGGAAGCGGTCGGCCCAATAGGCCTGCCAAAGGCGATAAAGCACATCCTAAGTTAAGCCAACATTACCGACGCGAAATAAAGTTTCTGACATGCAGTTTCTAGATCTGCAGTGGTTAAAAACCGATCAAGGCATCACTCAAGCCAATCCAGCCGAGACGTATTACTTCGTCTGCACAGCTGCGTGGCTGGGTTATCTCAGTTGCCATTGCATGAGGATAATACTCACAGCCAAACCGAGTGTAAGGATTCCGATTCCAAGCGAAACTCCGATAAGCATAGGACGTTTCCACAAGGCTCTAATCTCCGGTTTTCGATTACTCAACGAATATTGAGTACAAGCATGAGAGCAATTACCAAGCCAGTTGGTAGGTCACCACGACTTTGCGATGAAATGGCCACTTCAGGACGGTAGATTCATATTGCTTCACGGAGCATTCCCCAAAAGTGGGGTGACCTTCCTTACATATGGTGCTTAGTTCCCGAGAGTGGTGCAGGCATTGGGGCTATGACTGATTTCATCCATTAGCTGTCCTTCGCGGTTTTGCGCGATGGTGCCTATCTGTTGCCTGACTCCAATGTCTGTCGTGAAGCCCTGGCGTCCGTCGAACGCGACATCTTTTCCATCAATGTCACTGCTTACATCCTGCCGGTGGTCGATCCGCAGGGCACTCGGACATCGCCTTATGCGTTCAGGCCGATCCAGCCATGGAACCCTACGTACAGACCAACACCAATGATCAACACGCTGGATAGGTACGGCGCACGACGAGCAACGGTGCCAAGCCATGGCCAGCGGTTAGATGCCTGCTTAGCGCCAATGGCCGCAGCAGCACCCACAGTCACCAACGTGAGCGCCAATCCGATGCTGAAGCACAGGACGAGCATGCCTCCCAGCGCGACTTCTTTAACCTGAAGGCAGAGCAGCAGGACAGTGATTGCGGCAGGGCAAGGAATCAGACCGCCCGTCAGACCGAACATGACGATCTGACCCGTGGTCACCTCGCGGTTGGTGAAGCGTTTACGGATATCATTGGCATGTGCACGTTCGTGCGCATCCTGATAGCCATCATTCGACAACTCCAGGCCTTCCAGTTCGGAATGCGTGTGCCCGTGATCATGCTCTAGGTATTCCAGGTCATAATCATGGGAATGACCCGCATGGCCCAGACTCAAGCGGGCACTGAACTCATGAGGCTCCGGGATATCGACTGCCGACTCCAGGAAGCCTTCGCGCTCGACGAAAGAGAACGATTGAGTGCTGCCGTCCGGACGAGTAGTCATCAGGCGAACATCTGAGGCTGTCCAGGCGTGTCCGGTCAATGTCTTCAGGCGCCAATGCGGTGACACGCCTTCTTCGAAGATCGACAGCTCAACACGGCCATGGCCAGTATCGATTCGGTGGGTCTCATCATGATGACCATGGTCATGCTCGTCGTGGTGATGATCATCACCTTGCTCGAACTTGAACATCTGCTCACCGCGCCAGGTACGCCACAGCATCCACAGCGCAATCACGATGATCAGTGCAGAGGACGCAAGCTGGAAGTACGGCTCAGTGGTTTGAGCATCCAGTCCTTTGCCCAGGTACATGCCGCCGATGGCGACCAACCACACCACAGCGGTGTGCGACAGCGTCGCGGCCAAGCCCAACAAAACGGCTTGTTTTACCGAACCACGAATGGCCACGATGAAGGCCGCCATCATGGTTTTTGAATGGCCCGGTTCCAGGCCATGCAAGGCGCCGAGCAGAATAGCGCTCGGGAAATACAGCCAGGCGTGAGCCCCGCCTTGTTGTAGCAGTTCAGCGAAGTTGGGCATTTCAGACCTAGAGGTACTTGGTGATTTGTTTGAACGCTTCCAGCGGTGCGCGCTCGCCATTACCTAACGCCGAAACGGTGTCCTCAAGGCAGTGATCGATGTGATCCTGGATGAGCGTGCGCTTCGCCTGGCAGACCGCTTTTTCGACAGCGTGCAACTGCTGAGCAATGTCCACGCATTCACGACCCTCTTCGATCATGGTGATGATGCCGCGTAAATGGCCATCAGCCCGCTTGAGGCGCTTGATGATCGCCTCGTGACTTTGGTGGGTGTGCGGATGGCTATGTTGGTGTTCTTGCTCACTCATGACTTGAGCCTCGGGCCCCAAAGAATTACGCTGGCATCCTATCCCCCCCAGGGGGATAGGTCAAACGTAACAAAACCCTATAAAACAAGTTGAAACCCGAACGCCATGTTCAGCAGAACGCTGACAACGACGGTGGTACTCACGCTTGTTCTCGCCATATTTGTGGCCTGGGCCAGGCATACCTATATCTTGTCAGTGACGTCGAAACAGCCAGCATGGGAGATTGCGCAAGGCATACAAGCGATCTCTTGCTTTCACTCGTGATCAGCAGGCCACGCGGGTAAGCGGATTACAAAGGTCGTATGACCTTCTCTGGAGACACATCCGACGGTGCCGTCATGGGCGTCAACCAGTGATTTGACGATTGCCAACCCTAACCCCGCATGGTTCGTAGCGCTCTCTCTCCGTGCGGGATCGACTCGGTAAAAACGGTCAAACAGCCGGGGCAGATGCTCTACCGCTATCTCCTCGCCGGGGTTTTCCACTGACAAGCTGATCATGTCGCCAAGGGGCTCGATTTTCACGGAAATCGTACAGTCAGGTGGGGTATACCTGAGCGCATTGGACAGCAAATTTGAGATCGTCCGATCCAGCATCGTCCTGTCACCATTCACCGCGCCGTGCCCGACTACCTGCAGCTTTACCCCTGTGTCGTCTGCCAGAAGCTGGTAATACTCGAACAATTTTTCGACGACCGAACACAACTCGATTTTCTCTTTGGCAGGTAGAACCAGGCCGTTGTCCGACTTTGCTAAGAAAAGCATGCCGTCAATAATGCTGGAAAGCCGGTTCAGATCCTCCAGGTTGGAATAGAGATTCTCTTCATAATCCTCTGGTGCACGTTTCTTTGTGAGGATGACTTCGGTATGTGTGCGCAGATTGCTGATAGGGGTACGCAGCTCGTGCGCGATATCGGCTGAAAAGTTAGACAACCGAGTAAATGACTCTTCAAGGCGAGCCAGCATAGCGTTGAACGAAGTGACAAGGAGCTCAAGCTCGCGAGGCACAGAATCCATCGGAATACGCTCCTTCAGCGATCCGGCTGACATCGAGGCCGCGACTTTCGTTACTTGTGCGACCGGCTTCAGCCCGCTGAGCGCGACCAACCATCCTAAACCTGCGCTGACCAAGGCGCTAATCGCCAGCCCGATCACTAACCACCAGCGCAGAGTCTCAACGAAATGCATATGACTTGTGATGTCTAGACTCAGCCACGCGGTCATTGGCTCAGCTTCATTCGCCAAATGAACTTGGGCTTTCATGCCTCGGAACATATGGCTTCCAGCTGTCCACTCCCACATATCTTCCCTTGAGTCACCAGAGGAGGAAGAAGGATGTCCAACTGCATTTGAAGTCGCGAAGAACGTCTTCCCGCCCATCGCGATAATTGAGGCTGAGAGTTCCTGGTGAGCACCAAGGAGTGCTTGTAGTTGCAACACAACTTCAGAAGGGTCTGCGGAGCCAGCTTCGCCATCCATTATTTGCCGAATGGATTCGAGCTTTTCCGTCATCGCTTGACGGTCGATGGCCTTAAAATGATGCTGACTGAACCCATCAAAGGTAAAGCCTGCTACTACCAACACGGCCACCACGGCACAGACAAACATCATGCTTAAACGGAGGGTAAGAGATGCGCGCTTCATTCTGTATCCGGAGCATCTAGCATGTACCCCATTCCCCTCGCGGTCTGAATCATCTTGGTGTCGAAATCGTCATCGATTTTGGCCCGGAGCCGACGAATCGCGACTTCGATCACGTTGGTATCACTGTCGAAGTTCATGTCCCAAACCTGCGATGCGATCAGTGATTTCGGCAAGACTTCTCCCCGACGGCGCATCAGCAGCTCTAGCAGCGAAAATTCCTTGGCGGTAAGGTCAATGCGTCGACCTGAGCGCGAGGCCCGTCGCTTTAGAAGATCGACCTCCAGATCCCCGATCTTAATAGATGTCTGGTTGGGTACGGCGGCGCCACGGCGAAGCAAGCTTCTGACGCGGGCAAGCAATTCAGAAAATGCGAAGGGTTTGACTAGATAATCGTCCGCACCTAACTCCAAGCCTTTCACCCGGTCATCAACTCCGTCCCTGGCCGTCAGAAACAGCACAGGGACTAAACTTCCGCCTGCGCGGACATTTCGGATGACTTCCCAGCCATCAATGCCCGGCATCATTACGTCCAGAATTAAGAGATCGTAGGTCTCGCTCAGCGCCTGGTGCAACGCCTCGGTTCCTGTCACAACCCGGTCGACACTGAAGCCAGCTTCCAAGAGGCCTTGCTGTAGGTACATTCCGATTTTGGGTTCGTCTTCTGCAACCAAGAGTTTCATGCTTGGGCTCCGGTTTTGCGGTGTTCTAGTGTGCTACCAATCTGACGACTGTGCGGAAGCTTACGCAAATGTAATTGCCCCAACAGCAAACAGAAAGCACGCAGTCACGACAGGCTCGGGGGCAATTGAGCGGCGGCAGCGAAGATGCGGCTTACAAAAATGTAATCGGCAACCTGACTTTTTGCGCTTAACCTATTTTTCTAACGGTGCGGAAGCGCTACTCGTGGCGCACGGCCAAGGGCATGCAGAGCAACCGCGCAATGACACGTGACGAGGTGCATAGAATGTTCAAACTCAAGCTATCGCTTGCTGTGGGATTGATGATTTGTGGGGTTGTGCAGGCAGCTGAGCCACTCACAATCGATGTACATCGGGACGCGAACTGCGGGTGCTGCAAGGATTGGGTTAAGCACCTCGAATCAAATGGATTCAAGGTAGTAGACCATGTGGAAAGTAATATGAGTGCTATCAAGCAGAACCTGGGCGTGCCACAGGGACTCGCTTCATGCCATACGGCTGTGATTGACGGCAAATTCGTAGAGGGTCATGTCCCAGCCGATGAAATCAAGAAGCTGAATGGTCGTTCAGACCTCGCTGGAATTGCCAGTGCCAGGCATGCCCGCAGGTTCTCCTGGTATGGACTACGGCCTGAATCATCAACCTTACCAAGTCCTGGGGCTCACCAAGGCAGGTGCGCAAGAAGTGGTCGCTGGCTACCCCATCAGCCGATAGTCGTTGCTCAGATCTGAGCGCCCTTGGGGCCGCTCGGATCTAGCTCCTAGATCACCCTTGAGCCATCTCGATTGAGGGGCTCAATGTTCCTAGCCAAGCCACCAAGCAAACGATGACGACAGCACAGGTTGATTCGATCACCACACTTTTTCTCAAAGCAGTTGCCGCTAGAGAAAAATCACCGGCCACCACAGACCGCTCTAGTGAAGGGCTCAGGTAGAAACGATTGAGGGTAGCTAGCCCGATCATGCCCACGAACAGTAGGATCTTCACGAGTAGGAGAACGCCATAGGTGCTGGTTACGACTTCGATTACTGTCGGCCCGACAATGAAGAGATAATTAGCGACGCCAGTAACTATGATCGTACCAACAATGAGTGCGCCCGCTGTTTCGAATCCCCTGAGCGCTCGCGATAGCACTCGTACCAGTTGTTCCGAATTAGCCCCCCTAATACTCAACATCAGACCAAACGCCGCTAGAGCTCCGATCCATCCGCCAGCGGCAAGTAGGTGCAGAATATCAGCGGCAAAGTGCCAGAATCGCAGGGCGCCTTCATTCATCGCCCCGTGACCTGTCCATGGGATTGTCGCTAAGGCAATGCTGCCCGCAATGGTAGCGACCCAGAGACTGCCCGTCGGCCATCGCCTGTTCTGGCTTCCAGCAAAAATCACCACTGCTAGCGAGAACATGCGTGTGACCCAGCTGCAGCCGACCTCAGTCTCGTACAGCATCATTTCCATGTGAGGTCGCAGCTCCGCCCAGTCGGATGCGCCGCTCATATTTTTTGTCATAACTACAAAAGCTGCTATGGACAAAAGCATACCTATAACAGCGGTGCCAGGCAGTAGCGACCCAAAATGCAACAGCGTTCCCGATACACGCTCTTTTCCCCGAAAGCTGTATAGCCCAAAGACGGCGAGACCGAAGAGGAGCATCAGATCCAAATACAGCGCGAGGCGCAGCGCCACGTTGATTGGGTCGCTCATACTTATTTCACTTTGAAAGTGACGCTGCCAGTAATCGGATGGGTATCGGAGGAGACCGCTCGCCATTCGACTTTGTAGGTGCCAGCAGTGAGAGGAGAGGCCGGAGTCAAGATCATGGTTTTAGGATCGTTACTCCCAGCGACGCTGGCTTTCATAGCCATAGGGGAGTGTGACATACCGGGCATTTCCGTCATGACCAACTTAGCTCCGGAAAATTGGGTAACCAAGTTTTCAGAAAAGTGCAGTTCAATCTTCGCGGGAGCTGGGCCGCTCTCGCCTTCAGCCGGGGTCGAAGACAGCAGCTTCGGGTGAGCCTGGGCAACTGCACTGAGCAGAAGACTGGATGAAAGAGCGACGGCCACAACACAGGATTTAAGTATAGACATGCGAGGCTCCCCACAGCGCGTAGCTGTTGTTATGAGGTTAGTAATTATTTGGTGCCGCTAACTGTGATTTAGAACCACACCCGGACGCCGAGCACCAAACGTGCTTCGTTATTGTCTTCGCCTTCCTCGCTGGCATAGTCAGCCGTCTTTCCATAAGCCCGATTCCACGTCACACCTACATAAGGTGCGAACTCAGGACGGATTTCGTATCGGAGCCGCAAACCGACTTCACTCTCAGACAGCCCCGAACCCACTCCACGTTTGGGATCGCTTTTGCCATAGAAATTGAATTCTGCCGTCGGTTGCAAAATCAGCTTATTGGTTAGGAGAATGTCGTAGTCACCTTCCAGCCGCGCTGCGGTCTGGCCGCCTTCACCCAAATAAGCAGTAGCCTGGGCCTCGAAATTGTAGAGCGCCAAGCCCTGGATACCGAAAGCCGCCCACGTTTGAGGGTCGCCTGGTTTGAAGTCTTGACGAGCGCCGCCGAGTAGATCCCACCAAGGGCTGATGGCGTGTCCCCATAAAGCTTGAACCTCAGCTTCTTCAGTCTTCCCATTGGTGCGCTCGCCTTCGGAACGCAACCATAGACGATCAACATCTCCCCCTATCCAACCTTGGGCTTCCCAGTTCAGTGAGCTTCCATCGTCAGCATCCTGCCATTCCAATTTCTCAAATATAAAAAATGAGTTGAGGGCTGTGTCATGAACCGCGTGACCACCCGGGGACTTATAGACTGCGGCTCTGTCGGCATCGGTTAGCGGCGGTATCGGAGTACGGCTTTGGGTTTGTGGTTGCTTGGCGGGCTGCATACCCTCCATTTTGCTGTGATCCATGCCCTGCATCTGGCCGTGATCCATACCCTGCATCTGGCTGTGATCCATGCCCTGGCTTGGTTCAGCGGCTGCCGGCAAGCCAAAACCAGCGGCTAGAGCGACGGTAAATACAGCTGAGTGCATGCGAGTCCCGCAAAAATAATTGCTCATAGTCGACTCCTTATTCCTCTACACGCACTTCGCGGAACATCCCCATTTCCATGTGGTACAGGAGATGGCAGTGGTAGGCCCAGCGCCCCAGCGCATCGGCTGTCACTCGGTAGCTGCGCTTCGACCCTGGCGGCATATCAATGGTGTGTTTGCGGACAAGGAATTGCCCGTTTTCATTTTCAAGGTCGCTCCACATGCCATGCAAGTGGATGGGGTGAGTCATCATGGTGTCGTTGACGAGCACGATCCTGACTCGCTCGCCGTATTTCAGTTTTAACGGCTCGGCATCCGAAAACTTCACGCCGTTAAAAGACCAGGAAAATTTCTCCATATGACCGGTCAAGTGCAGTTCGATGGTTCGACTTGGCTCACGGCCATCTGGATCCTCAAACGTGCTCTTTAGGTCTGAATACGTCAGCACCTTTCGACCATTCTCGCGAAGGCCCATGCCAGGATCATCAAGCTTTGGCGACGTCGACATTGCCTGCATGTCGACGAGAGGATTGTTGGATTCTGTGGCTGGGTGCGACTGCATTTCTCCCATACCACTCATGCCGCCCATAGACATTTTGCTGTGATCCATCCCAGCCATGCTGTCCATGCCGGACATGTCTTGCGTAGCGCCATGGTTCATACCTTTCATGGCACCGCCGTCCATGCCTGACATGCCCTCCATTGAGCTGTCCCCCATACCGGCCATCTTGCTGTGATCCATCCCAGCCATATCCCCCATACCACCCATCGCACCATGATCCATACCGGCCATACCCATGTCGGCCATAGTGACGAGAGGACGACAGTCAAGTTCAGGTACTGGGGCAGCCAGACCAGGCCGGACGGCCAAGGTGCCTCTTGCGTACCCCGACCGATCCATCGACTGCGCAAACAGTGTGTAGGCGTCCTGAGTTGGTTCGACGATCACATCGAAAGTCTCGGCAGTGGCGATCCTGAACTCGTCCACGCTTACGGGCTTAACATACTGGCCATCGGCAGCCACAACAGTCATCTTCAAACCCGGAATACGGACATCAAAGTAGCTCATGGCTGAACCATTGATGAACCTCAACCTAAGCTTTTCGCCAGGTTTGAAGGTGCCCGTCCAGTTGGAGTTCGGCGCCTGGCCGTTCATCAAGTAGGTGTATGTCGCGCCACTGACGTCTGCAATGTCAGTGGGATTCATCTTCATTTCGGCCCACATTTTGCGGTCAGCGACGGTGGTTGACCAACCTTTGTCAGCTACGTCATGGATGAAATCACTGACTGTGCGCTTGTGGGTGTTGTAGTAGTCAGACTGCTTCTTCAGTGTTTTCATCAGCGAAGCCGGATCTTCATCCGTCCAGTCGGTAAGCATCACCACGTAGTCACGGTCATACTCAAATGGCTCGGGCTCTTTCGCGTCGATTACCAATGGGCCGTATACACCTACTTGTTCTTGGAAGCCGGAGTGACTGTGATACCAGTACGTTCCGCTCTGCTTGACCTTGAATTGATAGACATACGTGCCGTTAGGCTCGATCCCATGAAAGCTAAGGCCCGGTACACCGTCCATATTCGCGGGGAGGATAATCCCGTGCCAGTGGATTGATGTCATATCCTTGAGGCGGTTCTTGACCCGCAAGGTCACGGTATCGCCCTCACGCCAGCGCAGCTGAGGCCCCGGAATCCCGCCATTGATTGTCATGGCAGTCCGGGCATTCCCAGTGATATTTACCGGTGTCTCTCCAATAAAGAGGTCGAACTCTGTACCTGACAGGACATTAGTCTCGCCCAAGCTACGGGCCGCCCAAATAGGGTTATGCCAGAGGCCTAAGCCACCGAGAATCCCGCCTGCGGTGAGACCCTTCACAAAGGTGCGCCGAGAAGTTTTGGAATGCATACCGATTCATGTCCCGTCAGTCGGATGTCAGGTGCACGCACGTTGGCGTGTTCCCGAGGGTTCACGCTTTGGACAGCTAGTGCGCTTCATACATTGGAAGATGCCATAAGCCAGCAAACGGGGGGATTACATTTGCGTAAGCTGGGCGGCTCAGCATTGATGCTTCTGCTCTTCAGCCGTGGGCTTTTCCTGTGCAATATCCTCTTGCGCTTGTGGGACGGGTTTGGTGGTGGCCATTGCCGTCTCGCGAGCTCGTTCCATGCGCTCAACCGAACGGTCGCCGCCACCTTCGGCAAAGGCCAGGGACGATATAGCCAAACTGAGTGTAAGAATCACAACGTTGGTAGCTTTCATAGCATCTCCTTCAAGGAATTGACTCTCGATGAAACCAGAGAGTTTGAGCGTCAGCTCGATGAGGATGATGAGGGGACGCACCTGTCAGCACGCTTAGCCGGTGATTACACTTTTGACAGCACGCGGAGAAACTCAACATCTGAAAGATCGACGGGCGTCATAAAATTTGACCGCACCACAGAACCGACAGCCGGATGCATAAATTGATCTAGATCAACCGTGGCACTTCAATGTGGCGTATGTTGAAAAATCAAAATCCGCTAATCAGTACCGGAGATTCTCCATGTTCTGGTTTCGCCATCGTCAACCAACGTTCATACGCCTCGCCATCGTGCTGTGGGTGTTAGCGTTTGGCCTGGCAGCGACCCAGGGATGTCTGGCACAGCCCAGCCACAATCCGGCTACAACTCATGTCTCGCTGATCACCGCGCAAGATCACGATAGCCACGACGCCCATGCCCTCGGTTGCCTTAAACACTGCGCCGATGCGGCAATAGCCGTAAGTCCTTCGCTCCATCTTCAAATATTTGACCTGTTCAGTTGGACATTTCTGCTCCTTATCCCAGCGTTGCTGATTTTGTATCCCGCCAATCCCTCCGCTTTTGCCTTTCTTGCATTACGGCGCCCTGTACCGGCCAGACCTCCTTCCCGCCTGATTTTTGTCCGTTTCAACGATTAATCCGACCTTCTGCGCGCCGATTCTCGGCGCGCTGTCTGACTGCGCCAGCCTGGCGCTGCTTGGTATTACCTGAGTTGTCCTGACCCTTTGGAGATTGCCATGCATGCCACATTGAAATTTATCCTCGCCACCCTGCTCGTGAGCAGCCCACTTATCGCCTCGGCAGTCGATGAGCATCACCCGGAGGGGCAGACCGCGCCCGCCAAGACAAGCGAAGCAGCTACGCCGATGCAAAACAGTGTCATGACCGAGCAAATGCAAAAAATGCAGGCTGCACACGACAAGGCAGCCGCCGCCAAGACCCCTGCCGAGCGACATGCCGCCATGCAGGAGAGCATGAAGACGATGAAGGACAGCATGGCCATGATGCATAAGAACTGTCATGGCAAGGGCATGGGCATGGACGGCAACAAAGACGGCATGGAAATGGGAATGATCAACATGATGATGAAAATGATGGATCAGCAAACGAGCATGATGAACATGCCGATGAGCAAGTGACGCGCACAAGCCTGTAGGCAATGCAGCGACGGTTTTACTTTAGCCAATATGCCAAGGGTAAAACTGCCGCCCGTTGCACCTTTACGACGTATCACTCATCAGCACTCCCTCAGGAGTACAGAACCATGATGAATTCGCCACATTCCGCTAACACCTCTCCAACATTTTGGAGGAGCAAACCCGGCATAGCGCTGGGCATGCTGCTAGTGATCGTGCTGTTCTATCTAGCAAGAGAACACTACGGCCATATGCTGGGCTTACTGCCTTACATGATTTTGCTGTTGTGCCCACTGATGCATTTTTTCGGGCACCACCACGGTGGTCACAGTCATCACGGCGAAACCTCAGCCTCAACCAAGGATGCGAACAGGAGTTAGCTCATGCACACCCCTGAGCTTCGTCAAGAGCACGACTTAATACAGAAGTCTGAACCTCAACCCACCGGCTCCCATGATCCGGTATGTGGCATGACCGTCAGTAACGACAGCCAGTTCAGCACGGAATATGAGGGGCAAAACTACCGGTTCTGCAGCCAGAAATGCCAAACGACCTTCAGGGCAGCGCCCGAGCGTTATCGAATATCCCAACTGAAAATCGAACAAATCCCTCAGACAACAGCAGAACCGTTAACGGGTGCCGCTGAATACACATGTCCCATGCATCCGGAAATTCGCCAGATCGGCCCCGGCGTCTGCCCTAAGTGCGGCATGACCTTAGAGCCGGTGATTCCCGAATTGGAGGAAGAAGAGAACTTAGAACTCAAGGACTTCACCCGGCGCTTCTGGTGGACATTGCCACTGACAGTGATCGTAACCGTGCTGGCTATGGGTGGCCATGCCCTGGTGCTGTTCCATGGCACCACGCAAAATTGGGTCGAGCTGGGATTGGCTACACCCGTCGTGCTGTGGGCTGGCTGGCCGTTTTATGTGCGTGGTGTGCGTTCGGTGCTTCAGCGAAGTCCGAACATGTGGACGCTAATCGGCCTCGGCACGGCGGCGGCCTTCCTTTACAGCGTCGTGGCCACCCTGGCCCCCGATGTATTCCCCAGTAACTTCATGATGGAGGGCCGCATCGGTGTGTACTTCGAAGCGGCGGCTGTGATCATCTCACTGACCCTTCTCGGTCAGATGCTCGAGCTCAAGGCTCGCTCGCAAACCTCGGCTGCCATCAAGTCGCTGCTTGGACTGGCACCCAAAACTGCCCGACGGATCAATGCCGATGGCACGGAAGAAGACATCCCACTGACACACGTACACAGCGGCGATACATTACGTGTGCGTCCAGGCGAAAAAGTGCCTGTCGACGGCCAGGTGTTGCAAGGCGAAAGCGCTGTAGATGAGTCGATGCTCACCGGCGAACCGATACCGATCATGAAGAGGGCCGGCGACGCGCTGATTGGCGCCACTCTCAACATACACGGCAGTCTGGTGATGCAGGCGCAGAAGATAGGGTCAGCGACCCTGCTCGCACAGATTGTGCAGATGGTTGTGCAGGCACAACGCTCAAAAGCGCCGATGCAACGGCTGGCAGACGTGATTGCCAGTTACTTCGTGATCGTTGTGATTGCTATCGCCGCGCTGACTCTACTCGGCTGGGGGCTGTGGGGGCCCGAGCCAAGTTGGGTGTTCGGACTGATCAACGCTGTCGCGGTCATGATCATCGCCTGTCCCTGTGCCCTTGGCCTAGCGACACCGATGTCAGTCATGGTTGCCACCGGCAAGGCTGCTGGCAGCGGCGTATTGTTTCGCGATGCCGCCGCCATCGAAAACCTGCGCAAGATAGACATCTTGATAGTCGACAAAACTGGCACCCTCACTGAAGGTCGACCAGCGTTCCATAGCGTCGAGGCCGTACCCGGATTTACTCAGGATGAAGTGTTGCGCCTGGCCGCAAGTCTCGATCAGGGCAGTGAGCATCCATTGGCCCACGCCATCGTCGAGCAGGCTCGTGCCGCAGGGCTAAAACTGATAACACCTGAAACCTTCGAGTCAGCCTCAGGTATCGGTGTAAGCGGTCAGGTCGAGCGTCGCCGCCTGATGTTAGGCAATACCGCGTTGATGCAGGAGGCCGGCGTTTCCACAGAGAGCTTGCAAGAACATGCCGAGAAGCTACGCGGCGACGGTACGAGCATCATGTACCTGGCAGTCGATGGCGCCCTGGCGGGTTTGCTGGCTGTTGCCGACCCCATCAAACCCACCACGAAGCTGGCCGTCGAGCGTCTGCAGGCGGATGGCGTCAAGGTCATCATGGCCACTGGCGACGGCATTACGACTGCTCGCTCGGTAGCTCGCCAGTTGGGCATCGAGGAGGTTCACGGCGAGGTCAAACCGCAAGATAAAGAGCGTCTGGTGGCATCTCTGCAACAAGCCGGACACCGGGTGGCGATGGCCGGCGACGGCATTAATGATGCCCCCGCACTGGCTCGCGCTGATGTAGGTATCGCCATGGGAACTGGCACTGACGTGGCGATGAACAGCGCTCAGGTCACCCTGGTCAAGGGGGATTTGCTCGGTATCCTACGTGCTCGCAGCCTGTCAGTCGCAACGGTGAGAAATATGCACCAGAACCTGACCTTCGCCTTCCTTTACAACGCTATGGGTATCCCACTGGCTGCCGGTTTGTTCTTTCCACTTACCGGTCACCTTCTGTCACCGCTCATTGCCGCACTGGCCATGAGCGTGAGCTCGGCGTCGGTGGTATTCAACGCCTTGCGTCTGCGCCAGGCTTCCATTGATTGAGTGAAAACGACCGCTTGACCTTGCCATGGCAGCAAGGTTGAGGATAAGCCAACGCCGCAGAAAAGCCTCATGCGTCAGTCTTTCCCTGATCAACTTTGTTGTGAGGAGTCACCAATGAAAACTGTTGAACTGCAAGTCCAAGGCATGAGCTGTGGTTCATGTGTCAAACATGTCACCGAAGCGCTGCGCCCACTTGAAGGAGTCAGGGACGTAACAGTGGATCTACAAGCCGGACGGGTGAAGGTCAGCGGCGATTCGGACAGCCATGCGCTGCTTGCAGCCCTTGAGAACGCGGGCTATCCAGCACAGCTGTCGACAGTGGAAAGCGTAGCGAGTAAGAAAACCTCGGGCTGTGGCGGGAACGGCGGCGGTTGCTGCTGTCAGTAAACGTTACTCGTATGAATATCGGTCTGCGTAACGCTTTGTTCACGACACTGCTCATGACCAGAGCGGCACTAGCCGCTGAAGTCATCAACGTTTAACCAACCCTGCTTGCGTCTGATAATCCTGAGTCGCTTTAGTCAGATGCTTGAACCGTCGTCATCAGAGATATTCCTTCTCTTCGCGAATGTCGACCTCTCCCATCACTCCTAAGTAGATCTTGCGACAAGGGATCTTGGTGATGAATCCGCTTTCGAAAAGCATCCCAGGTATTTGCGATAATACGCTGGACGCCTCACATCTCTCGGTCAGCGGGTTCATTACCTATGCAACTAATGAATCGAGGTCAAAGTCCTGCGTTGCCACAAATGGCCCGGCGTGAGCGCACCCTTCAAAACAATATCCGAGGTTATGCATAACTTCGCCTGCCTTGACGATCATGACACCACCTTGAAGTTGTGCAGAGATCCTCACGAACGGCACACGGCCATTACTGCAACACCCTTGGTGCTGGCCTTGCGAAAGTCGCAAAAATTCGCGCAGGCTCGCACGCTTATTGCCACGCTGAAAAATAGCAGGTGCGTGCCAAGAGGTCACGGCTGGTCAGCATCCAAAAGCGTCCATCGCGTCAAACTCTGATCACGTCAGAAGTCCGGATCAAGTGATCATCGCCGAACCAACCTTGCATAGGGGGGGGCGGTATGTAATTATTTGTATAGGTAAGGGGGGTATCCTATGGGTCATGTAGCATCAAATAAAGACGATCTGCTCAAGCGAGTGAAGCGCATCGCTGGTCAGATCCAAGCGGTTGAACGGGCTCTTGAGTCAGATCACGACTGTGCCAAGACGCTCCATCTTGTGGCCGCCACGCGCGGGGCCATCAACGGCCTGATGGACGAAATCATCGAAGATCACGCCAGGGAGCATGTTGCCAATCCTGCGCTGAGCGATGAAGAGCGCGCCAAGGGCGTCGAAGAGCTTCTCGAAGCCATTCGACGTTATTCCAAGTGATGAACGCAGGCTTGAATTCCATGACCAGCACCACCGGCTTCACCCACGAGCACGTATTTCTCGGGTCGGCACACGATGAGAATGCAAAGCGCACCCTTTGGGTGGTGATACTTACCGTTGTGATGATGGTCGGTGAGATTGCCGCTGGGTACGTCACAGGATCGATGGCGCTACTCGCGGACGGTTTCCATATGGCAACCCACGCCGGTGCGTTGGGAATCGCATTTGCGGCCTATGCGTATGCCAAGCGGAACGCATCCAGCTCCCGCTTCAGCTTCGGCACCGGTAAAGTTGGAGACCTGGGCGGCTTTGCGTCAGCGCTCATTCTGGGGCTTGTAGCTCTGGGAATCGGGGTTGAGTCCGTCATTCGACTGCTCCAGCCGACTGAAGTCCAGTTCGGGACGGCAACGCTGATCGCCATCGTTGGCCTCGCGGTCAACATAGTGAGCGCTCTACTGCTCGGTCACGGTCACAGCCATGGCCATGGCCATGGCCATGGCCATGGTCACGATCATCACGAGCACGACCATAGTCCTCACGGCAGCGATAACAACCTCAGATCTGCGTACATCCACGTGATTGCAGATGCCTTGACATCCGTTCTTGCAATTGCCGCCCTGCTCGCTGGGCGCTATCTCGGATGGGTCTGGCTTGATCCAGCGATGGGTATCGTCGGCGCCATTGTGATTGCACGATGGGCTTGGACTTTGATGGGCGCGACTGCCGGTGTTCTACTCGACCAAACTGATGATCACGTTGCTGAAGAAATCCGCGAACTGGTTGAGCAACCTGGTGACGCCAAGATTACCGACCTACACGTGTGGCGTGTTGGCCCAGAAGCCCACGCTGCCATTGTCAGTGTTCTTGGTGGCCCTACAACGAATGCGGATAGCATCCGTGATCGGTTGAAGGCTGTTCACGAAGTTAGCCACCTCACAGTTGAGTTTCGAGCAGCGTCGCCTACCATGTAGTGCTCAACGAAATCGGCAAGGCTCCTTCAATGGGAGCGTAGGCGCATGCCTTGCCTCAGCTGCTATTTCGGCAAATTGGTAACGGCCTCCTCGACTGTTAGTATTAGGCCAGCTACACATCCCCCACGAGAATCACATGAACCCAGAATTGACTGAAGAAGAGATGCGCCGAGCGCTCTTCGGCAGCCCCGCACCAGAAGAACAGGTGAGTGTCACTCCGGTACAAGCTCCTACGCCGGAGATCGCGCCAGCTCAACCGGCAATACCGCCGCAGAAAAAGAAGGTCGCGAAGACATTCACGCCTCGCTTGAAAGTGACCCTGCGCGTCGGCAACGAGTTTGAAGGCAAAACACACGAATTGATCCACGAGGCAGATACCCTGAGTACACTCCTGGCAGAGCAAGAAGCTGTTAAAGCAGCCAGGAAAAAATATCGATACGTGGAATTGGTTTCGGTCAAGTCAATGTAAAGCCACTAATTTGTCACTGATCTGTCGCTAGAAACACAGCTATATCCTTGACACGATGTTGAACCAATACGGTCAAAACCGGCCCTGCGCCATTGGATATGCGCGAAGGCAGCAACGGACGAATGTATGAAGAAAGCGTTCGGCAAATACATCTTTCGCGCCTGAAGCGAAACGCCATGAAGAGCAACCGATGCATTATCGACTATTAATTGCTACCAACGAAGCCACCGCTGTCCTAGTAACGCGCCTATAGAGGTCGGAACTAGCATGCCCAACATGTACCAAGCCCCCCAAAATGGAACCTCCATTTCAGGGCAATGCAGACAATAGGCGATCGTAGCCATCGCACCTGCCAACAGTCCACCACAGGCACCTGCCAGCGTCAGTCGCGTCGGAGCCAACCCGCGTAAGGCCCAGAAAACAGCGATGAATCCTGGAATCGAGAGCAAGGTAATGTTCATTGCGCATACCCGCCAAGTCTTACCCAGAATGATCGCGACGCGCGTATCGGGAGCTGCGGTCACGAGGACATACAGGGTACCGGCCCACACCGCTGCCACCGCTGTACCGATCAAAAATTCTCCGGAGCCCGGAGTTACTCCAGGTCTTGCCAGTCGCGTTACCACGCTCAAAGTGCCGATCATCAGGCACAGCGGAAAGGCGATCTTCGCCCAGAAGATCGGCGTTGCTGCCACAGTGGCTAGGTCTGGACGAACGCCCAATATGATCGTCACCAGCAAAGTGGCAACCACCAGCCCCGCCAGCACCGCGACACTGAAGCGCTTGGTAAGTGCATGCCGGTCGACCGGGGTGACCCCGGAAGCGAGCATGCCAATAAAATCATCAGTTTTCATAATGTACCTCTAATCTTCAGCGCCAGCGCTTTAAGCCCGCGATGTACGCCGATCTTAACGGCTGACTCCGACAACCCTGTCATTTGCGCAGTTTCGGTGACGGACAATCCTTCAAGCTTCACGAGCATGATCGGCAGGCGCTGACGCTCAGGTAATTGCTCAAGCAACTTGCCCAGGTCGCGACTGGCCTGCGCCGGTTCAAGGAGAGGCTCGGCAAACAGTTCCGCCGAGTCGTCCAGGGTGTCGTTGAAGACCTCATGGCGCGACCGTCCTCGGAAAAAGTCTGTGAGCTTGTAGCGGGTGATGGCAAAAACCCACGCCGTCAGTGGCTGATCCACCCGATACGTCTGGCGACCGTTATGCACGGCCAACAACACCTCTTGCAGCAAGTCTTCGACTTCACTGGGTTGCCGCTGAAGCCTAGTTCGCAAAAAGCCGCGTACATGACCACTTAACGTCGATAGAAAGGTGCGATAAGCCCGTTCATCTCCTTCCAAACCTGCAAGAAACAGCGCCTGGAGGTGTCTCTCTCGGCTACGTAACGCGTCGTTATGTGTAGTTCGTTCCATCGTCCGCCCTGGTTACACGAAGGGTGAAAATATTTTTTGTACTTATACGACGCCAGTGCTGATGACGGGCAATGGATGATGCTTGCGCTCAAGGACATAAGGCAACAATCGGTCTCGTTTGCGGCTTATGAAAAGTTTTTGAAAAATATTTTGTGGTGGCTGTAACCGGAAAGGAAAAGTCAGCGAACTACCTTTCGGATCGCAAGCACAGCGCACTCCTGCGCTGATGCATCGACCCGTCCTTATGATCCCGGAGAAACAGCCATGAACAATCTGAAACTTGCCGCCCTCGCCGTTGCCTTTTCTTCCTTCGCTGCCGGCGCCATTGCCGCAGAGACCCCAACCGCAGCCGGTTCCATGGATAAAGCAGGCGCGATGGAAAAATGTTACGGCGTTGCCATGGCTGGTCACAACGATTGCAAAGCCGGCGCCGGCACCACCTGTGCTGGCACTGCCAAAATGGATTACCAACCTAACGCCTGGAAAAACGTTCCAGTCGGTACTTGCACCACTATCAAGACACCAAAAGGCACCGGCACTCTTACAGCAATGTAACGTCAACACCACGGGGCACACGCCAGCCATGAACAAACATTTCCAGATCGGGGCCGGACTCGGCCTCAAACCGAACCACTATGAGGACGCCCTCGAGTGTACCGCCGAGGGTCTCTGGTTCGAAGTTCATCCGGAAAACTACATGGTTGGTGGTGGCCCCCGTTTGGCATGGTTAGAGGCCATTGGCGAGCGACACCCACTATCGTTGCACGGTGTCTCGCTCTCGCTGGCGGCGGACTGTCCGCCGGACGAGGAGCATTTGAAACGCCTGAAAATGCTCGCGGATCGCGTTCAACCTACATTGATTTCCGAGCACCTCGCGTGGTCAGCGTGGCGTGGCCAATACCATCCTGACTTGCTGCCATTTCCCCGCACTGGCGAGGCGTTGCGGCGCATCGCAAGCAATATCCAACGCACGCAAGATGTCCTGGGACGTCGCATTGCGATCGAAAACCCGACCCACTATTTACAACTTGAAGGTCATGAATACAGCGAACTCGACTTTCTGACTGAGCTGAGTCAGCGAACGGGCTGCGGATTACTGCTGGATGTAAATAACGTGCACATCAGCGCCCACAACCTGGAATTCGATGCGGCGGCCTACCTGGACGCCTTCCCGGCGTCGGCGATCATGGAAATCCATCTGGCCGGATACGCCGTGGATCCTGGCAACTCCACGTTATTGATTGATACCCACGACGCCCCTGTAGCCGAGGACGTCTGGACGTTGTATCGACGTCTGATTGAGCGGATCGGCCAGCGTCCGACACTGATTGAACGTGATGACCATATCCCTGGCTTCGACGCTTTACTGGCCGAACGCAACCGAGCACAAAGCGTGCTGAACCTTGGGCAAAACCAACGATTGCAGGTTGCGATATGAAGACGTCGCTCACGAGATTTCAGGATGCATTCGTGGATGCGTTGTATGGCACCGAATCATCCCTCATGGACTCACTTACCACTCAGCCCGGTTTTACGGTGTATCGCAATACGGTACTCAAGGGCTCGACTGATGCGCTACTCGCCAATTTTCCGACTGTAGAGCGCCTGGTGGGTACTGACTGGCTCAGAAGTGCGATCGCGATATACGCACGCCTTTCGCCGCCAACGGATGCCCGGTTGCTGCACTATGGCAGCGACTTCCCCCGCTTTCTCGACGAATTTGAGCATGCTCGCGAAATGCCCTACTTGGGCGGTGTCGCCCGACTGGATTTGCTCTGGACTCAAGTGCATTGCGCCGTTGATGAATCGGGTCTGGAGCTGAACGAATTGTCGCAATTTCCCGAGACGGAACTTGGCAACCTCCAGCTAAAACCACGAGCCTCTGCCCGCTGGATCTGGCTGCCCGATTGTCCGGCCTACACGATATGGCGTGTCAATCGCGAACAACTGGAAATGCCTGAAGAACTCGAATGGCAAGGTGAAGGCGCGCTGCTGACACGTAAAGCCGGTCGCGTGCATTGGCAAGCCGTCAGCGTTGCGGACTGCGCGTTTCTGGATGCGTGCGCAAAGCAGTTGCCACTTGACCTCGCAGCAGACAAGGCCATTGAAGCCGAACCAGACCTGAATCTGGAGAATCTCATTATCTGCCTGGTGAGTGCCGATGCATTCGCTGCGGTGGACTTGGGCCGCCCCTCCTGAAAACTGATTACTGACATCATCAACGGAGCAAGCCATGGACACCCTCCAAACCCGCTCACCCGCCGCTGACCACTCCCTGCGCGGCCTCTGGAATCGCGTCGCGAACCGACTGAGCACACTCATCGGCGATTCGTTTTTGGTGCTGGTGGCGCGCATCGCCATCGCCGCCATTTTCTTCATGTCCGGACGCACCAAAGTCACGGACTTTATGACAATCACACCGAGCACCTATGAACTGTTCCGCACGGAATACGCGTTGCCGTTGATCTCTCCAGAATTGGCAGCACACCTTTCGACGTACAGCGAGCATCTGTTTCCCGTGCTTCTGGTGCTGGGCCTGTTTACCCGTTTATCAGCATTGGCATTGCTGGGCATGACCTTTGTCATCGAGGTGTTTGTCTACCCCGATGCCTGGCCAACTCATCTTTCTTGGGCAGGCCTGCTACTGCTCATCTTCGCGCGCGGGGCAGGATCACTTTCACTCGATCGGCGACTGGGCATCCGATGAAACCTTCACTATGGAGAATGGTTTCAGGAAGCAACCTTGTTGATGGTTCGGCAACCCGTGTACCGCTAAACGCTTCGTTCTCCGTGCGACGCAAATCACGCCAATACAACGCCCGCCTTCCGTAGGGCTGCAACTTCCAGGTAATTCACATGCAGAGCAATGACGTCCGATTTTCCTGCGTAGGCTGCGGCATTTGCTGCAAAGGCAGACTGATACCGTTAACGTTAGCTGAGGCGCAACAATGGTTGACCCGGGGGCATGACGTCGCGGTGATTGTCGAGGCCTTCGACGAATCGAACTGGCCTTGTTCATCAGAGGAATTCGCCCACGCCAGAGGTCGGTCGGTAAGCGTACGTTGCGGTGGATCCCGGATAAACGTCATCGCCGTATTTGCTGGCAAAGCCCTCAAGCAATGTCCCAACCTCAGAACGGATAATCTTTGCGGCATCTACGAAGAACGCCCATTGGTTTGCCGCATTTATCCGATGGAGATCAACCCATTCATTCCGCTACGCCAAGACAACAAGGTGTGCCCGCCGCAAGCATGGGAGAGCAACGACATTCTCTGTACCGATGGACGCGCCAATCCGGCGCTGGAAGCCCTCATCAATCAGTCTCGTCAAGCAGACAAATCCGACGCCTCAAGCAAGGTCGCCATCTGTGCGCAACTAGGATTGAATGTGACGAGTTGGAAAGACAATGCGCTGGCCGTTTATTTTCCGCATCGGACAAAACTGCTAGAGGCTATAGACAGCGCCAAAGGTGATTCAGAGGATTATCCCGACTTTGAGTGGCAAGTGCGGGTCGATGATCCATCACTAGGTGAACGATTGGCCATGGCGAATCTGGCAATGGCTGTCAACGATTCCACCGATTACATCTTCCATACCTTATGAATTGCCTTCACAGACCGACCACACATGTATGTTTCGCTTATCGAACCGTGCTCGCGTCCTGGTTGAATAGCAGCTTGCGTGTTTCCTCGTCGACCACCGGTGCGGTGTTGATTCGTACCGCCAGTGCATAAGCACGCTTTGTCGCAGGTCGATCACCTACTCGCTCAAACCAGTGAGCCAAATGAGGGAAATCGGCAAGGTCTTGCTGCTGCCGCCTGTGAGGCACAATCCATGGGTAGCTCGCCATGTCGGCAATGCTGTAGTCGCCAGCAATGTAGTCACGGCCATCCGCTAAGTGTTTATTCAACACGCCATACAACCGAGCGGTTTCCTTGATGTAGCGCTCCTGCGCATAGGCAATCGGCTCCGGAGCGTATTGGACGAAGTGATGGTTCTGTCCTGCCATTGGGCCCAACCCGCCCATCTGCCAGAACAGCCACTGCAAGGCTTCATTACGGCCTCGCAGATCATCAGGAATGAACTGATGAGTTTTGTCTGCCAGGTACAACAAAATGGCGCCCGACTCAAAGATCGACAACGGTTGACCACCTTCTAGCGGTTCATGATCGACAATGGCAGGAATACGGTTATTGGGTGCGATGTTCAGAATCGACGGACTGAACTGCTCCCCCTTTCCAATGTTCACTGGCACGATGCGATAAGGCTGCCCTGACTCCTCGAGGAACAGAGTGATCTTGTGCCCGTTAGGAGTAGTCCAGTAATACAAGTCGATCATGCCCTGGAACCTCTACTGAGAAATCTGCGGGAACATTGCCTTGCGAGCGTCAGCATCCATCTCTGTCTTGTAACTGTGCTGGGTCTTCAGCGCTTCAGCACGCTGGGCAGCCGGACGCGCATTGATGTCGTCGAGAAGCCGTTTCACGTTTGGAAGTTTTTCCCAAGCCTGTTCACCCAAAATGAACGGTACTGCACGCGCCCAACCCCAGACGGCCATATCCACCAACGTGTACTCACTTCCTAGCATGTAAGGCTGGTTCGCCAGGCGATCGTTGATAATCGACCAGTGACGCCAGGCCTCAAAGGTGTAGCGAGTCACGGCGTAGTCTTTCGGTTCTGGTGCGAAGTGTTTGAAATGCACCGCCTGGCCAGAATACGGGCCAATGCCAGTCGCAACGAACATGAGCCAGGTATACATTTCGCCGCGTATTTTGAGGTTGTCGGCAGGCAGGAACTTCCCGCTCTTTTCGGCCAGATAAAGCAGTATGGCGTTGCTGTCGAACACTACGTTCTCGCCGTCGACCAAAGCCGGCGTCTTGGCATTGGGGTTGATCTTGAGAAACGCCGGATCGTGTTGCTCCCCCTTTCGCGTATCGACAGGGATGAGGTCGTACTCAAGACCCGCTTCCTCCAGGAAAAGAGCGACTTTCGCGGGGTTGGGAGACGGGTGATAGTAGAACTTGATCATGTTGACTCCGTACAGTGGCTTTCAATGAATGTCGCAGAGCGCCAAGGGCGGAAGCCCAAGGCTGTTGAGTGCAATACCAATAGCGTCTGTTACACACGCAGGATCCGGGTTGATCCGTGCCAACACGCGAATCCCAAGCAATACGCTGAGCAAGTGATGAGCGCCCTGCTTTGCATCGATCCCTGTGGCGACTGCGCGTTGCAAGCTGAAGGCATGTAGGCGGCTTTCAAAAAAACTGCGGATGGTCTCAAGTTCTTCTGACACTGCCTGACGCAAGTCTGCGTCCTCTGCATTCGTTTCGAGGGCAGAGTTCACCAACAGGCATCCACGATTCAGCGGATCGTTCAGCGTGCGATACAGCACTTCTGCAAAGAAACCGGTAATGGCCAATCCTGGATCTGGCAACTCCTCGAGGCGCCGAATTCGCTCACGCACGCCACATTCCAGATAATGCTCAAGGGCGTGACGATAAAGACTGCGCTTGTCGCCAAAAGCGTTGTAAAGGCTTGGCTGGTTAAGGCCTGTGCACCTGACAAGGTCTCTGGTTGAAGTGCCCTCGTATCCCTGAGTCCAAAATGCCTCGACTATGGAGGTTAGAACCTTTGATTCATCGAATGTACGAGGCCGGGCCATTGACTGGGGTGCTCTGCATATTTGTCGTAGACGGTAACACAGGTTTTGTATCGATCGACACAAAATAAAATTAGCACCTGACCACACGACTCACCTTCCGGGCGGGCGTTCCAATGGCGCTAGCATTGGGATTGGGATTGGGGAAGCGCATTCTCTCCAGCTACGCTTGTAATGTCTGAAGCGCGTAACCACTGGAGGTTTACTATGCCCACGGTAAAAACTGCACTCGTCCTCGCGGGTGGCGGTAGCCTGGGAGCTGTTCAGGTTGGCATGTTGCAAGCACTGGTCGAGGCGCAGGTTTCATTCGACCTAGTGGTGGGTGCGTCGGTCGGTGCCATCAACGGTGCGTACTTCGCCGCCAAACCGAACGCGCAGGGAGTGGCGGAACTAGCGAACTTCTGGCGAGGCTTGCGCAAGGACGATGTGTTCCCATTCTCGGTACTCGACACGCTCACGGCGATACTGCAGCGACGCGGGCATCTGCTGCGCGCGTCAGCATTACAACGCCTGGCGCGCCGATCGCTGCCGGTCGAGCTGATCGAAGACACTGAGTTGCCACTGCATATCGTCACCACCAATCTGCTCAGCGGTGCCGAAGAACTGCTGTCCAGCGGGAATGCCGAACAGGCGTTGCTCGCCAGTGCTGCAATTCCGCTGGTGTTTCCGACCGTGCGAATCGGCGAGAAGTTCTTGATCGACGGCGGTGTAGCCAGCAATACGCCGATTGCCAGTGCGGTTGCGCTGGGGGCAACGCGCGTCGTGGTGGTGCCCACCGGATTCGGTTGTGCTTGCCCGAAGCCACCGCTCGGGCTCGTGGCGCTAGCCCTGCACACACTGAATCTGATGAGCATGCGCCAACTGGTTCGAGACATTGAATTGTACGCCTCGCGGGCCTCTATCCATGTCGTTGCTCCATTGTGCCCTCTAAATGCATCAGTGTTCGATTTCAGCCAAACCGATCAATTGCTACAACGTGCCTATCAATCGACCCAGACGTGGATCGAAGAAGGCGGGCTGATTCGTACAGGGGTGCCGGATTCTCTACAGGCTCACACCCATCACGTTGATTAGGTAAATAGCCCTCCCCACCTAAACATATTTGCACTGCTGGCTGCTGCCAACTGCATTCATCCCGCTGGGTTTTACGAAATCAGTGACCATTCAATGTGCGGTTTTAAATAGCGGTAGCGCCCCGATAAAACAGGCGGAAACTTCCGGATATATAACACCCGAGCAGTACAGGAGAATGAACTATACCTTCTGGTATAATTCAGAACTCAACTTTAATACTTCATAGGCGCCTCTTCATGCCGACATTTTCACGCCGCCAGATTATCGCATCGATGACGGCAGCCAGTGCTGCATTCGCCATCCAGGCACCTGCGTTGGCCATTACAGCCCCTTCACCCACCGCTGCAAACGACATCGAGATACAACTGCAAAAACTTGAGCGCGAGCATGGAGGAAGGCTGGGCGTCGCACTGATGAACTGCTCCACAGGGGCCATCGCTAGCCATAGAGGCAATGAGCGATTCCTTTTCAATAGCACTAGCAAGCTATTCATCGCAGCGGCAGTGCTAGCAAGGGTCGACAGCGGTGAAGAGACCTTTGATCACCGCCTCGTAGTCAGTGAGTCAGACCTTGGTGGGTGGACACCCATCACCGAGAAACAACTCGGCGAGCCAGGCATAACAGTCGCAGAGCTATGTCAGGCAGCCGTAGCGTGGAGCGACAATGCAGCCGCCAACGTTTTGATTCGAAGCGTTGGTGGCCCGGAAGCAGTCACCGCATATTTGCGCTCTATTAGTGACGATACCACCAGGTTGGATCGTTACGAGCCAGACCTCAATGAACATGATCATGAGGGTGATGAACGGGACACCACCACACCACTAGCCATGATGAAGACTTTACAGCTACTGCTGCTCGGGGAAGTGCTTTTGCCCTCTTCTCGGCATCAGCTAGCGGCATGGATGATAGAGGGCAAGACTGGGGGTGCTCGACTGCGGGCCGGTATGCCAGCATCCTGGTTGGTCGGAGAGAAAACCGGTACTAATGGAGTGGGCAATGCCAATGATATTGGTGTCGCCTGGCCTGCTGATCGGGGCGCCGTGATCGCAATTGCCTATACGTTTATGCCAAATGCATCGAAAGAGCAACGTGACAAAGCTATAGCATTGATCGGAAAGTTAGCTTCCAACGTATGAGCCGAAACGGGGAGCGTAGTAAAAATATCTTTACTACGCTCCCATTAACGACGCTAGCAGTATGATGAAGCAACGTCTCGACGATATATGGTATTCGCAGCAGCTAAAAAGACAGGAAAGAGTTAGTGATCTGAGCGTGTTGAATCGACTCGTCACTTTAAAAATAGACGATGGCCGAAGTCAGCCAGAAACACATGGCTACTTCAGACCATCCTTTGCAGCAGTAGAGACTTTTACTTGGACGATATTGCTGATGAACATACCCTAGCTCTACCAGCTATCTTCGCTCTGTAGAGTTGCTTGTCCGCCGCCTCTATCAAAGCGCTGATAGTAAGATCGCCAGTGGGAGTCACCGTTGCGACGCCAAGAGAAACCGTGACCACACTATCCACATCTGAAGCAGAATGCTCGATACCTAAAGCTCGTATGCGCTCTTGCATTCGCTCTGCAATTTCTACCGCGCCAGCAAGGTTTGTATTGGGCAACACGCAGGCAAACTCTTCGCCGCCGTACCGAGCTACTAGGTCATAGGGGCGCCTAACCGTTAGGGATAACTCTTGGGCAACAGATTTCAAGCAGCCATCTCCCGCCTGATGCCCGTATTGGTCGTTGTAGCGTTTGAAAAAATCGACATCCACTAAAACGAGCGATAGCGGCTTTCGCTCTCTATAGCACTGGCGCCAATCCGCCAAAATATCCTCATCGAATTTGCGTCGGTTGGCCACTCCGGTAAGGCCGTCCATCAACGCCATTGAACGCAGCAGATCGTTCTGTAGTTTCAAGGTCAGATGTGTTCTTACCCGAGCTCTGACAATGGTGGGATTGATGGGCTTGCTGATGAAGTCCACCGCGCCAAGCTCCAGACCGGACACTTCATCTGACTCCTGCTGCTGCGCGGTAATGAAGATGATTGGAATGCCCTGGGTCGCAGGGTCAGCCTTGAGTCGACGACATACTTCATGCCCGTCAATGCCCTCCATGACCACATCCAGCAAAATCAGGTCGGGTAGTTGTAGCTGGCATACGCCGATCGCCTGTTCACCACTGGTGGCCATGAACACATCACAGTCCTCACGAAATAGCTCATGGAGTACCCGGATATTTGTCGGTTGGTCGTCGACAATTAGGAGTTTTGGACGGCTATGGGGATGCGGCAACCAAGCTTCCATCGATTGTTCCATCAGGCAGATCTCAAAAGTTCACGACCAATCGGCATCGCAGCCGAAAAGTCTAGCGACTGAACCATGGCAACAAGTTCGTCAAACTGTGGCCGCAGGGATTGAGGAGTTTTTGACGCCAGTGCGTCTGCCAGCTCTATGGCTTGTAGGTTGCCAGCTTCCAGCAATAATAAGATCTCCTCCATGCACTCTCTCCAATGCGCAGGCGCCATTGAATCCTCGCCTGTACTGATGTTTTCACGTGGACTCTGGCCAAATTCGAGATTCATCTGCTCAAGACTTTGTTGCAGTAACACACTTAATTGATCAATCCATGTTGAGTCAGCAAAGGTGCTAGCGACAGATTCTGCACCACCGTGATTTAGTGCGTGCTCCAAGTTGCCGGCCAGCAGCGACAGTGAGCTTGCCCCCATGGTACCGCTGCTGCCTTTAATGGAATGGAGCACGAATGCGGCCCCCGGGGCATCTTGGCGCTGGATCTGATCTCGCAACCGAATTAGCTGTTTTTCCGATTCAGGGCCAAAGTTCCGCAGCACATTGCGGATCAAATCAAGATCACCGCCAAATCGATCAATGATCGATGCACGAGATTCGATCACGCCTTCGGCTGTATTGCCTTGCCTCAAAATTGGAGAGGTTTGGTTTTCCTCACGGCCCGTTTGAAAAAGTAACGTTGCGACGAGTTGCTCCAAATTTATGGGCTTGCCGACATGCGCATTCATCCCCGCCGCCAGGCAGGCCTCACGGTCTGTATTGGAAGCATTTGCGGTCATCGCCACAATCGGCAACGCTGCAAAGCGCGAATTCGATCGAATGCGACGGGTCGCCTCAAAACCATCAATATCCGGCATCTGGATATCCATTAGCACGGCGTCGAAGGGCACACTTTCAGTCACTACCCTACTCACACCTTCAAGCCCACCTTCAGCCAGCATCACCTCAGCGCCCTCGCCTGCCAGTAACTCATCGGCAACCTGCCGATTGAGCATATTGTCTTCCACTACCAATAGCCGCAGCCCGGCAAGACGGCGCGGCCTGTCAACGGCAGATCTAGATGGAGATGATTGCAAAAGACCTTTGCCATCGAATGCTTGCAGAACAGCATCGGCTAACTGTTTAGGAGTAACAGGCTTGGTAAGAAATCCCACGAAGGGAGCGTCTCCCATTTGATGGGCATCGGCCAGAACTTCGCGGCCGTAAGCGGTGATCATAATGACCTTTGGCGGTGGCATGCCTTTGCCTTGCTGCTGGATCAATTGCGCAGCGCTCAGCCCATCCATATCGGACATCCGCCAGTCCATCAGCACCACGTCGTAGGCTTCGCCTCGCGCCCGGGCTTTTTTTACCGACTCAACCGCTAGTGTGCCATCACTCACGTGATCGGCCTTCCATCCCATTGCGTGAACGGTTCTCAGCAGCAACTCACCTGCCATGGCGTTGTCGTCAACGATCAATATCCGCATAGATACATCGACTTTTGGACAGACCGACCTCAGCAGCGAAGTCTTAGCTACATCCAAGGTTATATCGAACCAGAAGCGACTACCGGCGCCCTGTTTGCTCTCCACCTGAAGCTCCCCGCCCATCAAGGTGACCAGCCGCTTGCAGATCACCAAGCCCAAACCTGTGCCGCCAAAACGGCGAGTGGTCGACGCCTCGGCCTGAGTGAAACCTTCAAAAATTCGCTGAAGTTGTTCAGGACTGATGCCAATGCCTGTATCAGAAACGGCAATGCGCACGCTCACAGTGCTTTCTGTGCGCAACAGTTGCTCGACGCTGACCACTATCTGGCCTTCCATGGTGAACTTGAGAGCATTACCCGCTAGGTTTATCAGCACCTGTTGCAGCCGCAGGCTATCGCCTTTCAGGTCGTTGGGTAAATTAGAGTCCAGGTCGAACATGACCTCGACCTCTTTTTGACCCTGGTTGCCTGCCAACACAACGGCTAGGTCACGCATGAGTGGTTCGAGCTCAAACGGGTGCACATCGAGTTGCAGCTTGCCGGCCTCAATCTTGGAGTAATCGAGGATGTCATTGAGCAAGCCCAGCAGCGATTTCGCAGCGGTCTGCGCTTTGGTCACATAATCGAGCTGACGGCCATTCAGGTCAGTATTTTGCACCAACTGCAACATACCCAACACAGCGTTCATCGGCGTGCGTATTTCATGGCTCATGTTGGCCAGGAAGGCAGACTTGGCGGCACTCGCTGCATCGGCCTGCTCCTTGGCATAAAGCAGGCGAGACTCCAGCTCGCGTTGGATAGTTATGTCACGATTGATACCGGTCACACGCAATACGACACCACCGTTATCGCGTTCAATTTGTGCACCTGCATGGATATAGCGGATCTGGCCATCAAGCCGAACAACACGAAAAATCGAATTGTATACATCCAGCCCCTTGACTGCGGCACTCAACTGCCCAGCCGCTTCCACAACATCGTCTGGATGGACGCGAGAGTACCAATGCTCATAACTCAGACCAGTTTTGCGTAATAGCAGGGGCAGATCGTAAAACTCGAACATACGGTCATTCCACTGCAAGGAATTGTCCGCTAACGTCCAAGACCAGATGCCGAGCTCGGCCACTTCAGCGGCCATCAACAAATGATCACGCGCCGCCATAAGTTCGCTGTGTTGTTTCTGTGTTCTCTCCAAACTCGCAGACAGCTCCTTTTCGGCGGCTTTACGTTCGGTGATGTCTAGCGCGATACCCAGGTAGCCGCTCAACTCGCCATCCTCATCACGCATGGCCGTGACCACCAGAGTGATTGGGAGCTGCGAGCCTTCCTTACGTATGTACGTCCATTCCCGTGTTTCTGCACCTTCAAGTTCCGGTTTATAGACGAGCACATGGAAACCCTCGATTGCCTGAGCGTACTCCTCGGTCAGCTCAGCGCCACGAGCAGCGACTTCCTCCGGTAAATGGAATAGCGCAGGGGTATGTTTACCCAGTAACTCATCGGCGTCATAGCCCAACAAATGCTCGGCGCCTTTGTTGAACACACGGATTACACCCTCAAGGTCTGTCGCGATGATCGAGACCTCAGTAGCCGAGCGCAGCACAGTGCCCAACAACAGATTGAGATGCCGCAACTCGGAAGTCCGTTGCGCTACCTGTTCCTCGAGATTGGAATTGAGTTCGAGAATTCGGGCCTCTGCTGCTTTTTTAGCAGAGACATCCCTTATCGTTTTGGAGGCTCCAACGACGCGACCACCCTCGCCATAAATGGGTGAGATGCTGGCGGAGACATCAATCAGCTGGCTATCCTTTCGACGGCGTTGAGTATCAAAGCTGGTGATTCGCTCTCCCGTCTTGATGCGTTCAAGGATGAGAACCTCCTCAGCAACAAACTCCTCAGGAACAATCAGGCTTACCAGCGTCTGGCCTACTGCCTCCTCGGCGGTATAGCCAAAAAGGTGCTCGGCACCCTTGTTCCAATTGGTGACGATACCATCAAGCGTTTTTCCGATAATGCCATCGGCCGAGCTTTCGACGATGGCGGCCAGACTTGCCTGCTCGGCCAATATCTGACGCCTACGTTGGCGACTGACACCCACTACACCAACCAGAGCAGCCAGTAGAAGGGTGACTAAACCACCAAGAATGAGCAGTGCTTTCGGCGAAACCTGATGCAAACGTTGGATGAACAGCGGATTTGCGCCGAGTTCTATTTGCCACCGCCTCCCATATACCTCCCGCTCCAGCTGATGGGTCATCAGCGATTCATGGCTAGTAGAGTCGTCGGTACTTTCATAAAAGAGCACCTCTTGTCCTGGGACTGTGATATCTCTCATTCGCAGATGCACAGTCTCATTTTCAATACGCAGACCTTTGAGTACCTCCTCCATTTGCAACGCGGCATAGCTCCAGCCAAATGCTGCAGCATCGCGTTCGGTGGCGGTGACCGGGGTCACTCCTCCCCGGTAAATCGGCATCAGAACCAGAAAAGACTGCTGTGGTTTACCCACCGCCTGTATCAGCGTGATGGGGCCGGTGATCTGCGCTTTACCGCTTTGCATAGCGTATTCGGCGGCTTCGCGACGAGAAGTCTCTGAGGCAATATCCAGGCCGATTGCAGCTTGGTTACTTTCAACAGGCGCGACATACTGGATGACATAGCGCTCGCCTGAATCGGGTGATATTTGGCGAATGGAGAAATCTGCTTTCCCATCGGCGCGGGCTTGTTTGAGAAAAACGCTTTCGTCGCGCTCCGCCACCCGCCTGACAAAGCCCATCGCCCGTGCGCCAGGGAACTCAGATGCAAGATCACGCGTTTGGATATATCGGTCGAAAACCTCGCGACTTATGCCATGTTCACCCGCTGTCAGCACAGCACCACGAGCACCTCTCAATCCGTATTGGTAAAGATTGAGACGCGTTAAGACCAACTCTGCTGCATCCTCGGTGGTTACTGCGAGAGCTTCTGTAGCCCGCTGTTCGTTGATGCGCTCCAGGATCCAGCTTCCTAGGATGCTTGCTCCGCCCCCCACTACCAGAGTGATAGCTACTCCCCAGCCCCATGCAAAAAATTTATATTTTTTTCTCACCTGCATAATCCCGTTGCAGAAGGCATTCGCCTTAATTATTAAATTTCGAACCCTGGCGGGGGGCCTGAAGCTTAGTTCGCTGGACTTGCCCCTACAAAACCGGACACCAACTCCCCGTTAAATTGATGCTGCTGCCAAGCGCCTGAATTCCCACGGTGAGCGATAGTTCAAGACGCTGTGCGGATGCTGCTCGTTGTAATGTTCGAAGGCAATTGCCAAGTCACGCAGCGCCGTTTCTCGATCCTGCTTGGGCATGTGCGCCACGTAGTCACGTTTGATCGTCTTCACGAAGTTCTTGGCCATGCCGTTGCTCTGCGGGCTGCGAACGGGCGTAGTCAACGCCTGGTCACCTCCAATAGTCCTTTCATCGCTGGCGTTTGGGCTTGCCCCCCCCCGACGGACGGCTGTCGTAAACCAAACCCCGAGAGTCCGGGTTTCGGCCCTGGCGGGCCTCCATCCTCAAGCCACTGGCCCGTCGTGGGCCGGCGCGCTCCGCTTACCATTCTGGTTGCCAGCTCAATGTCATGGGCTTTGACCCCCTACACTATAAGGGAAAGATGCTAGGCGAGTGGATCGTCGATGTGGCCCAACAAACGGGCGAACCTTGGTAATCGATAGGCCATAGAAAATTTACGCAAAATTTACGGGTCTCAAAGATTGAGCATCCGATACTGCGCGGCGCTAATTTGGCAGGATTTTTCTATGTCCCTCGCAGCAATGCGGCTTATCGGCTTCATCCTGGGTATTTTTTTGATCACGTTGGCCGTAAGCATGGCCATCCCAATGATCACGCTGGTGGCTTATGAGCGCAGCGATGATCTGTCGGCCTTTCTCTGGTCGAGCCTTATTACCTTTATCTGCGGCCTCATGCTGATCATGCGAGGGCGCCCGGATACCGCGCAGCTTCGCCCCAGAGATATGTATCTACTGACGACGGCCAGTTGGGTGGTGGTTTGTACGTTCGCGGCGTTGCCGATGGTGTTCATCAGTCAAATAAGTTACACCGACGCTTTTTTTGAGACGATGTCCGGCATCACAACCACGGGTTCAACTGTCCTGAGTGGTTTGGATACCGCTTCACCGGGATTATTGATTTGGCGCTCGATGCTGCATTGGCTGGGTGGTATCGGCTTCATCGGCATGGCTGTGGCGATCCTTCCATTGTTGCGAGTGGGTGGCATGCGTCTTTTCCAGACAGAGTCCTCAGACTGGTCGGAGAAAGTTACACCTCGCTCCCATGTGGCCGCTAAGTACATCCTCTTTCTCTATCTGGGACTTACTGGAATCGGGGCTCTGGCACTCTGGATAGCGGGAATGACGCCTTTTGAGGCGGTCAATCACGCAATGTCGTTGATCTCTACTGGGGGATTCTCAACGTCGGACGCGTCACTTGGCCACTGGACACAGCCGGCGATTCACTGGGTAGCGGTGGTCATCATGATTCTGGGGAGCCTGCCCTTTACCTTGTACGTCGCGACGCTGCGAGGTAATCGGCGTGCGCTGATCAAGGATCACCAGGTACGCGGATTCGTGGGTTTTTTAGTCGTCACCTGGCTGGCGGTTGGTACGTGGCTGTGTTTCAACAGTGACTACGTATGGTGGGAGGCGTTTCGTATCGTGGCGGTCAACGTGACCTCGGTCGTCACAACCACAGGAGTTGCTGTAGGCGATTACACCTTGTGGGGCAGCTTCGCGGTCTTGCTTTTTTTCTATCTGACCTTTGTCGGTGGGTGTTCAGGCTCGACGGCTGGAGGCCTTAAAATTTTCCGCTTCCAGGTTGCTGGTGCTCTGTTAGTGAGTAGCCTGAAGCAGTTGATCCACCCTCGTGCAGTGATTAGCAAAAAGTACAACGGCCATCCAGTTGATGAAGAGGTCTTACGCTCGCTTTTGACCTTTTCATTCTTCTTCACTATCACCATTGCGGTGATCGCTCTAGGACTTGCCCTGATCGGACTAGATTGGACGACAGCGTTGAGCGGAGCCGCTACTGCGGTGTGCAACGTAGGGCCAGGCTTGGGCACAATCATCGGGCCTGCTGGCAACTTCTCATCATTACCTGACGCAGCAAAATGGTTGCTTACCATCGGTATGCTGCTGGGACGTTTGGAGATACTCACCGTGCTGGTACTCATCACACCGGTTTATTGGAGGTATTAGTCCTCTCAATAGATAGGTGAATACCATAGGAGCAAAAAGAGCCTGTCGTTAACGGCGCTCCCAAAGCTGTTTGGAACGACCTGCTATTTGGTTAGTCTTGCGGTCAATATGGCGACTTCAATGGGAGCTCCTCGGGTGATCAAACCGATAATGCTGGCTTCGCCTCCATGCGCTGGCGCACCAGGGTAACGCTATGGATTGCAGCTACCATTGTCGGGCTGCTGGTGGTGGCTTTTGCAAGGCTGGCGGACATAGCTCTGGTGCAGTTTGCTCAACAGACCGCTGAGCGAGCGTGGCTTCCTCTTATTTACACCCCACTGATCGGCATACTCGTAGTCTGGTTGACAACGCGCTTTTTCGTGGGAGCCCAAGGCAGCGGAATTCCTCAGGTAATCGCAGCAACACGACTTGCGCGTCAAGGTAAGCCCATTAACAGACTGGTTTTACTGCGCATTGCTTTCGCCAAGATAAGCCTCGGAACTCTGGCGCTGACGGGCGGCTTTTCGGCGGGGCGTGAAGGCCCCTCAGTTCAGGTTGCGGCATCCATCATGCACTTCTTTCACCGCTTCCTGCCCAATGCGCGAATCGTACGCAGCGAGGATCTTATTCTGGCGGGAGGTGCAGCGGGTATTGCGGCAGCATTCAATACGCCCCTGGCAGGTATCGCACTCGCGGTAGAAGAGCTTGGACGAAAGCTGGAAACCCGTACCAGCGGTGTTCTTCTTAGCACCATCATTCTGTCTGGGATGGTTGCCATTGCCTTGCAGGGAAACTACAACTATTTCGGTCATTTCGGCATCCAAGACGTCAACCTCAACATAGTCGTCCCGGCATTAGTCATAGCGATTGGATGTGGGCTATTGGGTGGGTTATTCAGCCGAATGTTGTTATGGCCACAGCGTCACCCACATTTCATCATCTGGCATTGGCGACGCATGCACCCGGTGTGGTTTGCCGGCATCTATGGATTGCTCGTCGCAATATTGGGTTGGCTGAGTGGCGGAATGTCGTTCGGTAGTGGGTACGGAATTACCTCCCAAGTCATCGCATCCGATGTAGTCCTGCCATGGCACGCCCCCATTACTCGCTTTCTAGCGACCGTAGTGACCTACTTCTCTGATGTTCCAGGAGGTATTTTCGCCCCTTCGCTCGCTGTAGGGGCCGCAGTCGGCGCCAATACCGCAGAGCTGTTCCATCTGGCCGCGCAGCCCACAATTGCACTCTGCATGGTTGGTTTTCTGGCTGCCGTTACTCAGTCGCGAATCACCTCCGCCATCATTGTGATGGAGATAATTGATAGCCACAGTATGGTGATCAGTCTCATGGCGGTAGCCTTGATCGCCAAGGCTGTCAGTTCAAGAATGGGCCCTGAGCTGTATGAGCAATTAGCGCGAGGCTTTCTCGAAAACGCAGAGCCTTCCACCACGCCAAAGAATCCAACTGGATAGGCCTTACCGTGTCATCGCTCTAGCCAGTAATTTCAGTTGATCCTTCTCATGCTGCAGCGTTAACGTGGTGTCGGTACGAGTGATCAGAAGAGCCACGTGCCTGTCGCATGCATCCTTGAAGATCGCAGGGTTTATTTCAGCGAGACTGATGAGGGCTTTTAACAGGCGCAGATTTACTTCCAGCAAAGCTGCACCGTCCCTGCTGATCGGGGCAAAAAAATCATCGAACAGATCATCAACCGTCAATCCTCTGAGAAAGACCTGTTTACAACCTTGGTTTGTTTGCGAGCCAGAAACGTAAGGCTTGCTCCAGCAAGTTAAAGTCCTCACTCCCCGGCCAATGACATCGATGGCTGTCCCTGGGTCGTTCACCGCAGGCGACAAGGCGCGAGAAGCGATTTCCGAGAGCACACAAAGTCCGAAGCGGGGATCATTTTCAAAGGTTCGACGGACGCCGAAGGTCAGGGTCGCTAAAACCTTCTCTCTTGCATTATCGGTATCACAGGCCCTCGTGTTGGCCAAGCTCACAATGTGGAGCAGTGGCATTCCCTCGTGCACAAATGTCCCCGGAAGCACCTCCAGATAAACTTGTATTTGATCGTCCTGCACGATAACTCCAAGTGCGCTCACATCAATATGTTGCACATAGCCTGTTAGCTCACTTTTGACGGTGATTACGCCAGGAGATAGCGACAGATCGGTCGGGTAAGCTGAACCGCCTAAATAGGGCCACTGAACTCGTTGAGTGATTGCCTCTATAGCAGCCTTCTCGACTCGGTCGATGGTTTCTCCCACCCTTCCGAGTTTGGACAGGTGATCGATCCAACGCAGGAGGGTGTAAACGATCAGGATGACCACAATAATCGTCACTGCGAACAGCAATACTCGACCTTGCGCGCCATAGGCGCCCGTGCTCAACGCGATGATTCCTACTAGGCTAAAGAGGAACGAGCCTATAAACGTGGCAAGGGCATTTTGGGTCGTGGTGTCTTCCATAACCAGGGTCGTGGCACGCGGTGTCACTCCGCTGCTCGCGGCTCCATAAGCGGTGACCATCGTACTTAACGAGAAAGTTGTGACGGCCAGCATGCTGGAGGCAATGATCCCCAGAATCTTGTCTACAGCATCCGCGCCGATGCGCGCTGGCAATGACTCCGGGATGAAATCCTTGAATACAACGGCGAACAGTGCCGTAGTTACCCCTAGAAGGGAGAATAGGGAGGCTCTGAACCAAAGCCGTTTGGTGAGTTGATTCGTTACCCAACGCCAACGAGCGATCATGTGCAATCCTTCAGTGACTACGTCAATTGAGTACCGGGCGGCGCAGAAGTTTATTCGTAATGTCGATGGTAGTTTGCGCCTTGGCTATCAACTACGTCTTCTGGGTTAGGAACGGCGTTGTGGCTGCATGAAAGACCCTCTTAAAAGGCTAGAAATGGTGTCCACTTAAAATGAGGTGGACACCATCGCCTTTGGCGTCGGGGCCAGGAAGGTGTGTTGGCTGGCCGGTTACTCTGCATTAGTCTAAAGAGCTCTACGATAATTTTTTTAGAGGCGGATATTCATGGGGCTCGCAAAAACGAACCAAGATTTACGCCGTGACCTGAAGAGTGCAGCCATGGCGCTCGAAGACGCCGCTCATGAAATGTTCAGAATGGCTAAACAGTACGGTGATGCTGATCTACTCGCAGCCATGAAGAAAATAGAACAACTACACATAGAGGCCGATAGGCTGACGGGGTACGCGGATGAAGTGAGGGATGGCAGGATTCTGCGAGTGGTAGATCGTACCTGAACTCTTAAGCAGGCTCTCGCGCTTGTGTCTGCAAAAGAGATGTCCTTCGTACAAGACGAGCCCTCCCGATGGATCGTTTAAAGCTGCATTTCGGCGAGAGCTCTCCGCAGTGGTTCATCAGATATCTGGATGGGGCCGTGGAATGGTTCATCTATGTCCAGAACCAGATATACAGACGCCGCGATCAAGGTCGACGCAACGACGAACATCCCAATAACCATTGGGTTTTTCGGAGCTCGATACCCAAAACTCGCGAAGATAAGGGTGAGCCAGGCTACTAGCATCGCAATCAAAGGCCCTGGAATTGTGCCATCAGATTGCTCGACAATCCTCCAGCGCTGCTCGATCAGCGAATGATACTGCTGTCGAATATCTTGGATCATAATTTCATGAAAGTGATCCGATGGTTTTATGCGGCCCAGCGCAGTGCCGATCTCGTCGAGGTATTGAGCTGCAGGGCTTTTGCGATGCTCTAGTGCCTGGTCTCCTCGATACGGGTTCGCAATGGCCTGTTCTAGGTAGGTAATCAAATGCCCATGCGTTTCATGCGTTGCCTCGCCGTAAGCATTCAATGTGCGGTCGAAAATAATCAGGCTCGTTGCATACGCATGGAAGCTCGCATCAATCGACTCGAAAGTGTTTTTTGCCGAGTTGATCATCAGGCCGAAGACGAGCGAAGTCATGACGACGAAGATATTGGCCACCAACCGAACCACCACGTTGGTTTCCTCATCCCTGTGACGAGCAGCCAGCTTTGGGTAGCAGTTCATCATTACGAGAGAGGCTAGCAACAGACAGCCAAACACGGCGAGTGCGATCCAAGTTGAGTCCATACTTCTTTTTGGGGATGCGGACAAAAACTTGGACTGGTTATGCCGCGAGGCCCAGGCTCTCACGATACTCAATGGGACTGAGAGCGCCGAGGGAAATTTTGATTCGTTTCTCGTTGTACCAACGAATGTATGAATCCAAAGTCTGAATGAACTGCTCGATGCTCGTTGACTCCCAATTGCGAGGATAGAACAGTTCCGTTTTCAGCCGGCCGAAGAAGCCTTCACAAGCCGCGTTGTCAGGCGAGCAGCCCTTGCGCGACATCGAACGAATCAGCTTCGCATCAGCGATGCGCGATAACCAGCCGGGCCAGCGGTAGTGAGCGCCACGATCGGAGTGAACAACAGGCCGTTTATCTTGGCAGGCCATCGTTTTAACGGCGGCATCCAGCATCGTGTTCACAAGCTCGGCGTCAGGACGCGTGCCGATCGACCAACTGATGACCTTGCCATCGAAGCAGTCGATCATAGGGGACAGGTACACCTTGCCGGCCGGGATCTGGAACTCCGAGATGTCAGTCAGCCATTTCTCATTCGGAGCAGTAGCGGTGAAGTCCCGGTTGACGAGGTTTTCCGGCGCGGGGCTGATCTCCCCGAGGTAGGAACCGTATCGACGCCGTTTCGGCTTTGCGACGACCAGGCACTCCTGCTTCATCAAGCGCTGCACCACCTTCTCTGACAGACGCATACGCTGCCTACTCAGCGAAGCTCTCATGCGTCGGTAGCCGTAGCAGCGATGATTGCGCTCGAAAATGTCCGCCATGGCATGACGCACTTCGGTGTACTTTTCCGCGACCTGCATTCGGGCTCGATGATAGAAATAAGAGCTTCGGGCCAAGCCCAGCGCTTCAAGCAGCTCGGACAAAGAATACGTCTGCCTCAGGGCATCAGTCAGCAATGTCTTTTCCCGATTGGTCAGGACTTGCCGATTGATGCCCGTATCTTTTTTTATGAGTTCATTCGCCTTCATCAACAGTTCGTGTTCAAGCTGCAGACGACGCACGTCGAGCCGAAGAGATTCAAGTTGCCGCTCCAACTCTTCTCGTTCCGGTGACGATGGAGTTTTTTGTCGGCGTTTCATGGATGCGGATGCCTCTGGGCCTAGTAACTGGTTTTTCCAGTTGTACAAGGTCGGCCTGCATACGCCTAGTTTTTCAGCCACGGCTTTCGCACTTTCTTGTCGCGTGCACAGCGCGATGACCGCTGCCTGCTTCATCGCTGGCGGGCGGGCCAACCCATCAGATCGGCCGACGACACGCATATGCAACTCGGGGTGCAATTCGTAAATCCAAGCACGCAACGAATCCCGTGCGGGGTAGCCCAACGCTTTGATGGTAGCGGCGATGCTGCGACCGTGTTCGAGATAGTACCCGACAGCCTTTTCCCTTTGGGCCAGTGAGTACTTCGACTTCGAGTTCTCGTAGCTACGCGGCAGGTCGAGGCATCGCTCATACTCTGCATGCCAACTCTTCAAAGAGTTCTTCGTCGGGTAGCCCAGCTGACGAATCGTTGCCCCGGTGCGCTTCCCCAGTTTGATGTAGAGCTTGACTGCTCGGATGCGGTCTTCGTATGAATACATGAACTACCTCCAGGTAGTCCAAGATTTCCGCCGCATCCCCCAAATAAACCCATGGCTTAGCGGCAACTCCAAATCGTCGCGGGAAATGTTCTTACGTCGCCATCAAAGCTTTAAGCTTGAGCTGCAAGTCCTGTTGGGTCGGCAGTGAACTGAGGCCCAAGTCAGGATCAGTGCGAATCAGCCGTCGATCGTGATCTGGCCAGCTTTCCAACGGATCATCATCCAGGGCAATCCAATTCGTCAGACCAGCCTTGGTTACCGCAGCACGAATCTGCTGATAGCGGTTGTACATGTCATAGCCCTCAAGCGGCGCTTTGGGCATCTTGGAGTGCCATGTACTGCTCACCGCAAGAACCTGCAACTCTGGCGGCAAGGCAGCACGTGCACGGCGGAAACCAAGGACGCGCACCCAGCTCGTCGATAAGCTGATTTTAACTTGAGGAAATCCCCTCAGAATCTCCACTAGGATTCCGGCATGCATCATCAGTCGACCGGATGCACGCAACACCAAACCACTCCGGGTACGGTAAACGTCGTCTGGGTGCAACACCCCATCAAAATCGAGAAATAGAACTCGATCATTCGGCGTCAGCCGGCTGCTTGTCGGGCAGTTCGAATCAAGCATGTAAAAAAAATCTCAAAGCTAGCCCTCCTGGAAGCTATCTGCTTACCCTGCAGAGCCCTGCCGTATGCACTCAATCAACTCCGTCAGTAGCTCGTCAAGACTGACAAGCCCATCCGCATATCGCTGCATCTCAGCAAGGTGCGTAGAGGAAGGCCGCACACCATCGAGTACCTGACAAGCAAGAACCTCAGCCACTGCTCTGCGACGTCGTTCGCGCTCGAGATCATCGTTCTGCACGTGCCACCTCTCCTTCGCCGAGAAAGCCTCCACCAAAAGGGGAAACTTGGTATGAATTACTTACTTAGACGCCTTACTGAAGCGCTGAGAAAGACATCGACATTAGCCCCTATCGAACCAATACTTCTCAGTGGTGATCACCTCTCAGCCTACTTTCATCGAAAAGGCGGCGGCCAAGCTTCCTGGTTTTCTTTGACCTGTTCCCTGGAGGAGGTAGACCGTACTCTTGGTTTCAAACATGCAGCCTTCGGTGAAAGACACGCCGAAATTGCTGCGAACCCACATTTGAGGTTGAAAGCGGCCTTTACTGTCCAGGACTATCTCATGAGCGAATAGCGTCGTGGGAAGTAGCCCGAGCCCGGTGAGCTTTTCTTTCTCATCTGGGTTAACCGTAAGGTCGATCAAATTCCATTGCCGTACTACGCAAAATGCTTTTCCAGGGAAGGCTTTTGCGGCCAATGCAATCAGCTCATCTTGGGTACCCAGCCAGCCAGGCATCTCTTCCCCTGCCCCGTAAAGCAGCCGCGTGATTTCTTCTAACGTGACCATATAAATTTCTCGAATTCGTTCGCAGCGAAACTCCGCTTGCTGAGGCTCATTGCTGAATGGTTGCTCATCGAATTTCGATCAGGAACGATTCAATTGGCACAGGTGCTGATTATCAAGCTCGTCTTTCACTCCGCCTCCATCAACGCTTTCAGCTTGACCCGTAACTCTTCTTGGGTCGGTTCTGAGCTAAGGCCCAAGTCAGGATCAGTCCGAATCAGCCGTCGATCGTGATCTGGCCAGCTTTCAAAAGGATCATCATCAAGGGCGATCCATTTCGTCAGGCCAGCTCTGGTTACCGCAGCACGAATCTGCTGATATCGGCTGTACATGTCATAGCCTTCAAGTGGTGCCCTCGGCATCTTTGAGTGCCATGTACTGCTCACGGTGAGAGCCTGCAAATCGGATGGCAAGGCAGCGCGTGCACGGCGGTAACCGAGGATGCGCACCCAGCTTGTCGACAAGCTGATTTTGACGTTAGGAAATTCCTTCATTATCTCGACAAGGATTCCGGCATGCATCATGAGTTGTCCGGGGGCACGCAACTCCAAGCCACCCCGCGTTCGGTAAACGTCGTCCGGGTGCAGCACCCCATCAAAATCGAGAAATAGAACTCGATCATTCGGCGTCAGCCGGCTGCTTGCCGGGCAGTTCGAATCAAGCATGTAATAGAACTCTCAAAGCCAGTCCTCCCGGAAGCTATCTGCCTACCTGGGAGAGCGCTGCCGTATGCACTCAATCAACTCCATCAGAAGTTCGTCAAGACTGACCAGACCATCCGCATATCGCTGCAGCTCAGCAAGGTGTGTAGAGGAAGGCCTCACACCTTCGAGTGCCTGACAACCAAGAACCTCAGACACTGCTTTACGACGCCGTTCACGCTCTTGCTCATCAATCTGCACGTGCCACCTCCCCTTCGCTTAGCCAGAGCACCCACTAAAGGGGAAGCCTGGCTAAGAAGCGATTACTTAAACGCCTTGCTGAAGCGCTGAGAAAGTGTCGCAGCATCGATCACCGCCCAGCTTTCCGGTTGGCTACTTTTCATAATGAAGTTGATCGCACATCCAACCATGAACACACCCGCAGCGACTCCTTCCCAAGCTGCAGCCTTAAACGTCGCCGGTACCAGATAACCAGGGTCGACGCTACCGGTTACAAGGTGAATCGGATAAGGCGAAATGAAGCATCCTGCGACAGCCACCGCGATCATCAAGGGGATTGCTGCGAGGATGATTAGCATCGGCACTTTTATCTGGTACTGCTTCGCCGCGACGAGCTTTCCGCTCGAGCCTTTTACGGCGTAGATGATGGCTTTGTTTTCTGTCTTGTCTTTTTTCTTTGTGAAGATGCCGTACAGGGTCACACGCTCCCCCGCCTCAATCTCTTCAAAAATCTTTCCTGGCAGCAACACATTCGGTAGCACCTGCCCATCGATAACGATGCGCGCGGTGACAGTCCCCTGCACGGCGGCAATCACTCGTGGCTTCTCGATCACTCCAGTGACCTGACGGCAATCAAATCGAATCAAAACGTGCTCCTGTAATTTTTTTTAGGACGTAGCCAATCGCACTGCTTGACTGGCAGCGAGGGTGAAAGTGTTGAGTCAGTTACGCGCGAAGCGAAAAAACGGTACTAAGTTTTGCTTGCTTCCTTAAACCATCACCAAGCAACAGGTAGATCGTGCTTTTGGTTTCAAACATGCATGGGTGGTCATGCGATAGTCCGAAATTGGTGCGTACCCAGTGCCCGGGCGCGAATCGCTGTCGGCTGTCCTGAACGACTTCGTGTGCATAGACGACCGTGGGTAGGATCCCCATGGAAGTGAGTTTCTGATGCTCGTTCGGGGTGAGTTGCAAGTCGGCGATGATCCATTGCTTCACCAGGCAGAAAGGTTTTCCAGGGAAGGCTAGCTCGGCGAGGTTTTTCAGCCCGTCCTGAGTACCGTGCCATCCGGGAGCCTTCTCACCTGAGGCATAAAGAAATTGACTGGCCGCTTCTAGTGTTGTAGCCATGGGCTCTCCGGAATTCGTCCCATTAATTCGTCGCGCTTTCAAAGTGCTGACCAGCTTTTGTGATGAACTCGTAAACTGGGCTGCTCTCAGTTCCGGGCTTTATACGTATTTCCGAAAGCAACTCCATCGATAACCCCGCACGCTTCGTCATGGAAGAAGGTGCAAGCAGTTGAACTTGATTCACATTCAGCGCTTCAAGCCCCTCTCCTGTACAAAGGAGATCAAGCTCCTTTACATCGGACACCAGCCGAACCCAAGGGCCAAATTGACCATCGACCAACCCGCAACCCTCAACGAGGAAGTAGTAGCTGACAGGATTGAGCTCAACAGACTTCCAAATCAGCCGAACGCTGTCAGCTGCGTTGAAACGACCCTTCAGCGCATCTCCATTGGTTACAAACACATTCACCTACCTAGTAGTCAACATTTGCTGCCAGAGACGTAGCTGGCAATTTATGTTTAAAAATACTGATCACTCAGACCTCGTGCGGAGCGCTGCTGGCTCTGAAATGCTAGGAGATTTGGCCTCCGCTCCCTCTAGCCGTCATGCCTCACCTGGTGGGCTCGATTTCAGTGCTATCCACATGGTTGACGATGTAGCAAAAAAGGGCTGATGGTGCTTCACCAGCCACCCCTACCCAAATGCGTCGCTTCAAGGGAACTCAACAATTACGAATAATACACTGATTCAGCGTTTATTCGTAAAGCCCAAATGTGGCTATATCCTGACTTTTGGCCAAGTCATGGATCTCAGAACCGCTTTCGCAGGAGTGTTGCGTGCACTCCGTCTCGTCCGTGGTGCCCGGTATGCCGACCTCTCGGACGCCACGCACCGTCGCAAAGTCGCTGAACTCGAGAATGCTCAGACGAGCATTACCCTTGAGCAATTCGACGCTCTCGCTGAGTCGTTGGGTCTAGATGCGATCGCCCTGGTGGCGCTGTGTGTGTCTGAGCGAGAGGGAGTCGTACCTCGGCAGAGGATTCTCGATTCGATCAACAAGCTCGCTGACTTCGAGGCCGCTGGCGGGATGGAGCTGATCCGGGAGCAATTCGATGCCACCGGCTCCCTGGTCAAGAGGTCTCGCGGTAGACCGCTAAACACCGAGAATGAGAAGGCAGTGCTCGCTCTTAAGGTTGAAGGTGCATCTCCACAGCAGGCGGCTACCAGGTTGGGGCTAGCACTCAGTTCAGTAATGGAGTACTGGAGAAAATGACAACTCACCAGAGAAGGGCTCTGTATTATCTAGTGGCCTGAGCGGTTAATTCATTAATTTATTTTTGGTTATGCTCCGCTTTGTTTTACGCACCGAACTGATAATGGCTTCAGCCGTTTTACTCCATTTAAGGTGGGCGGCTGAGTGCTCGTTATGGGCTTAGATAAATTAGCGGATGGCCGTTTTAAATTCGGCCACGCTGGTGATGATGCCCCGGCCCAGCGCTCGTCTTTCCAGCTAGAAGAACCAGCCCTCCACGGCGTTCAGCCAGGACGCGCTCGTCGGGGTAAAGTGCAATTTGAAGCGTGGATGCTTTTCCAGCCACTGCTTGATGGTGGCAGTTTTGTGGGTTGAGCTGTTATCCAGAATCAAATGCAGATCCAGTGCGGCCGGTGTGCTGCGTTCGTCGGTCGCAGGAGCGCTATACTCCTTGGCCCGATGACGTTGGGTAATCCGCCCGATGACCTAGCCCGTCATAATGTCGAAACCCTCCGCAGTCATACTGCTGCGTCGAAGATGGTTTAAATTTTACGAAGTAAGCTTGGAATTACACAGCCATCTGCCACGATCAAATCTTCGTTCAGTGCAGTCACCTCTCCCTCATTAATGGTTGCAGGTTTGCGTGATGAATTTTCTTGAATGCTTTCACCGTCAACATCATTTTTTTGAAGCGTACGGAGGGCGTGCTGGTAACCATGGTAGCCTGATATTTTGGCTGCAATGTTCGATGCCTCGCAATAAACAACGTTTTGCTCTCGCTTTATCCGCTTTGCTTTCTTCTTGATACCATTGATGGTGAATGCAGGGCTGGAGATGGAGTATTTAGTCATGTCAAAGTCTCTCTAAAAAATAGAGTATCGCTGGTTAGAATTACAGCGCACCAATACTAAAAATAGCTGGCTTTCTATCCAGAAAAGTATTGATACGATCTACTGCAAAATCGACTATGTCGTTCACGACATCTGACGCGATTACCGTCGGCTTGCAGATCCTACAGAGTACGTTTTGTGGCCAGTCATACATACAGTGGATCACAAACGACTCCAGAAATTTGAAGTCCAGTAAAATCAAGCGCGGCACTCTACTTCTAATAATCGATTCATATGAAAGTAAAGACGTTTCGCTTGCATCCTTGCCATGTATGTATTTGTTAAGGCCTGTTATAAACAACTTACTTGGCTTTGAATCGCCCCGGGTTTTCTAGACACTCTCCAGGCTCGCTGCGTAACGCTTTTCAAACTCTACCGGTGACAGCTGATTGTTGAAACTGTGGCGTCGTTTTGGGTTGTAAAACATCTCGATGTAATCGAACACATCATCCCGAGCATCCTGGCGTGTAGTGTAGATTTTACGCTTGATCCGTTCCCGCTTTAGCAGCTGGAAAAAGCTCTCCGCCACCGCGTTGTCGTGGCAGTTACCTCGACGACTCATGCTGGCCACCAGGTTGTTAGCTTTCAAGAAGCTTCGCCAATCTGAGCTGCTGTACTGACTGCCTTGATCCGAGTGGATCATCACCTCTTGCTTCGGCTTGCGTCTCCAAACCGCCATCAGCAGTGCATCAATGGCTACGTCGCTGGTCATCTGCGACTTCATTGACCAACCAATGATCTGGCGTGAAAACAGATCGAGCACCACGGCCAAATACAGCCAGCCTTCATATGTTCGGATGTAGGTAATGTCTGTGACCCAGACTTTGTTGGGTTCTCTGACATCGAATTGGCGCTTCAGTAAGTTCGGTGAGGCAACGGCTGGTTTACCGCCATATTTCCCCGGCCTCCGTCGATACCCAGTCTGAGAGCGTAGCCCTTCAAGGCGCATCAACCTAGCCACCCGGTGACGGCCACAGCTCTCACCAACCTCTCGCAGGTCATCATGGATCTTGCGATAGCCATAAACACCACCACTTTCCAGCCAGGAATGTTTTATCAATCCAAGCAGTCGCTGATCGTCCTTGGCTCGCGCAGATTTTGGTTCTGATAGCCACGCGTAGTAGCCGCTGGGATGAACCTTGAGCGTCAAGCAAAGCCGTCGAATCGCGTAATGACCCGCTTGCTGCTTAATAAAGGCGTACTTCAGCCGCACTCCTTGGCAAAGTACGCGGCGGCCTTTTTTAAGATGTCTCGCTCCTCCGTCACCCGCTTCAGCTCGGCACGTAGACGACGAACCTCTGCGCTTTGATCATCCTCCTCAACGCGCTGTTCTTGGGGCTTGGTGTAGCGCTTAACCCAGGCATAGAGGCTGTGTACGGACACACCCAATCGTGCAGCCACCTCCGAGACAGGAAGCTTCTTTTCGGTCACTTTGTTGACCGCCTGGATTTTGAATTCTTCGGGATATCGCTGGTTGCTCATGGCACCTCCTAATGGGCCTCATTTTAAGGCTTGGAGGTGTCTACGAAACCCGGGGCGATTCACTCCCTACTGCCTCTCATTTAAGGACGATCATCATGGCAAGAAAGGTATTTTTCAGCTTCCAGTACGAAGACGTGCACCGTGCGATGAACGTGCGCAACAGTAACGTGATCGCAGCTGACACCAAAGTAGGCTTCATCGACAAAGCCGATTTTGAGGAAGTCGAGCGCAGGGGCGATGCGGCCATCAAGAAATGGATCAACGATCAGTTGCATGGAACGAGCGTAACGGTGGTTCTGGTTGGTGCGACTACTGACAAGAGCAAATGGGTGCAGTACGAGATCGAACAAAGCATCGCGGGTGGCAATGGCATCCTGACCATCGACATCAGCAAGGTCGCAGACCTCAACGGAAAAACGACCGATTGCTGCACCCTTCGCGTCCCAGGCGCCCCCCACTATCTGTGGAATAACAACAACGGCCGCGAAAATTTGGGCAAGTGGGTTGAGGCTGCGGCGAAAGCGGCTGGCAAACCATAATCAGGTTCGTTTCCGAGGCGCCGAAGGGCGTCTCCTCTTTCTCTAAGACACGGATTAACTATGCGCACGCGATGACTCGAACGCAGATTGATTTGAACACAACCTCTCCCCTAGGGCAGGCGTGTACGCGGTTATTGAAAAACGGTTTTTCCCACGTCTTCATAGGCTTAACTGTCATGGAGTGACTTCCTTGTTTTCGGTGCATCCAGGGTAAATGGTGCAGCTGCGGCCATCAGGCATGAGGAAAGTGCTGAAATCCTTCTCATTGCCACGACAAAATGCGTACTGATCCTTGAATCCTTTGCCCATGCAGCGCTTCCAGCCATCGCTGACTTTGACCCAGGTATCCTTCATGTAAGGTCGCTCTTCATCAGCGAGATTGATTTTCAACCGTACGGTTTTACCAGGGAGTTGATCCAGGGTATAGGCGGCAGATGGCTTACCTGGTATTGGCTTTCCAGCCGGATCGTATGTTTTACAGTCGAGAATTTTTGTCAGTCGACGCAAACCACCAGCCGTGCGGAACATCCATTGGCATTGGCCGGAAAACTCGCTCTCACCAGCTGAGTTAAAAACGCCTTTATCCATACTCAAGAGATCCTCGCGCACGGAAACGCCCGCCCAGTCTCTCCCCATATCTCCAAAATCAGCACCGTAAGTAGCGTTGATTTCCAGGTCTATCTGATTGATCACCAACTCACAGCCTTTACTGGAGCGCCGTATTTCAATCTGCGAATCCGGTTTGTACTCCTTTCTCCACTCGCGGTTGAATTGCGGATTCAGATTGTCGCGCTTAGCCAAGTCGCACGTTTGGCCTTTAGCGGGCACGTAACTCACCGTCGCGACGTAGGCGAAATTCTTCGGTAGATCCGCAGTAAAGGTGAAGGTGTTCGACTTGTCAGACGCCGTGGCTGTGCAGCCAACCAAAAGCATCATGCAACCCGTAAAAGTCAGCCCAAAAACTGCACTATTCATAAGGTTTTGCCTCTTGTCATGTGCAGATTTTCTATATGCGTCATGGGGTTCATTCCTTATTTTCGTTGCAGCCGGGGTAGATGGTGCAACTACGGCCATCAGACATTTTGAAGGTGCTGAAATCGACGTGATTACCTGAGCAAAAGGCGCCCTCATCCTCAAAACCCTTACCCATACAACGTTTCCAGCCGCCTGCTACCTTGACCCACGTATCTTCTATGTAGGGTTTTTCTTCGACAAGTTTGATTTTTAGTCGAACTGTTTTACCGGGCAATTCTTCCAGGGTGTAGCCACCGAAAGGATGCCCCTGCAGTGACATACCCATTGCTGAGAACGGTTGATTGAAGGTCAAGGTGCCTTGAGCGTCGGTACTTTTGCACTCAAGTACCTTTACCAGACGGCGCGAATCCTCTCTCGTGAGAAATAGCGATTGGCATGCGCCATAGAAGTCGCTTTCGCCTGCAGCGCTGAAGCCGCTTTTGAACTTATCTTCAATCGGATCACGCACGATAATGCTGGCGAAAGCAGTGGCAGAATCACTTTCTCCTGGCCCATAGGGGGCTTTGACATACAGCCCAATGTCACTCATTACTAAATCGCAACCGTTGACGGTTTTGTGAATATCGATACGGGCGTTTGCTTTGTAGTCAGTTCGCCATTCTTCGTTAACTCGTTCAGTGGCCTCACCGAAGCAGCTTTGGTCTTTGGCTTGCGAATAATGCACCGTTGCTGTGTACGCGAAATTCGACGGCAAGTCGGCTGTCAGCGTAAAGGTGCTTGGTTTGACGGCAGCCGAACAGCCCATAATAAGTGCCAGGCATCCGCTAAAAATCATCCCTTGGACGACAGATTTCATACGGAGGTCTCGCCCTGCCAGTAGAGCGACTCTTCATGAATGCGCTCGAAGTGTGCTTCTGGCGTTTCGGCGTGGTGCGGGAACCATGACTTGGGCAGGTGATACTCCGGGGCCTTTAAACTCTGATCGACAAAGAAGTGAAGCTGCTCCGGCTCCTTCCAGCCCCAGCTGCGAGCCAGTTCCAGCTGTGTGCGCAACCAAGCATCAAAATTTTCCTGTTCAGCAAGCTTGGCTAGCGTCTCGGTGTGCTCGACCATGAGGTAGCGACGGACATTATCAAACTCCACAGCCGCGCTAGCTGCCTCAGATTGAGGAATGCTCAGCCACGCAGGACTGGCTGGTAATGGGTGCTCGCCAGGATTGGAGTTCTCCGTGACAGCCCATTGCGAGCTTTCCCAGTAACACACGCTGGATATTGGCCCGAGGTATTGAGGGTATTGATCAGCATTGAGGTGAGTCAGGGCGCGAGTCAGCACTCTGTTGTCGTGAAATCTGTAGATGGCTTGATTCGGGCGCTCGCCGGCCACAAGACGTTCACGCATATGAGTCGCGATTACATCGACATCATGATTCGGGGAACTGGCAAACCAACCCCAGTTACGCTCAGGGCTCTTCAGCGGGTAGACCGGAGCGTTGACTTTGTTCGTAACACAACCTGTGATTAGGGGCTTATCAGGATCCCCCTCCAAATAGGTGACAACGACTTCCATGCCAATACGCGGGATGGTCACCGAACCGAATCCCTCCCCTGCCCAGCTTGAGGCCACCCGCAACCAACAGCTGCTGTGATCGCTATTCAGCTCTGCCCTGTCCCAATGGAATTCCACCTTGACGCGACCATACTCGTCGCAAAAAATCTCTTCGTTAGCCGGCCCAGTTACACGTGCTGTCTGACTCACCAAGACAGCTCTACGCTCAGGCATAGGTGGGCGGTAAAAAACATCCCACGGAATTGCACTGAAGGTATTGCGGTAGCCCTGGGTGAAGCCATCCGCTGGGCTGGTATCACTTGTAACGGATTCCTCAAGCGCTTGGGGTTGCTTGCCTTCATGCTTAACACTCACCAACAACCACAAGTCGTTGCATACCTTGCGTGGGTGCTCAATCAGATTGAAGAAATGGCCGCTACGCAATGTAGGCTGGTCGCTACTCCCTTCAGCCAATTGGTAGTCGACGCGATGTCGCTCAACTCCCTGCCGGGCGAGCTGCTTACCAAGCTTTTCATTCTCGATTAGCTCGGGATAACGATAATCCTCAAGCTTTGGCGTGAACTCAGCAGTGAATGCGCTCTCAAGCAGTACGCTTGGCCGCTTGAGATCGTAACCACGACGCGTTGTGGTGCTAGTGCGTGTACTGAAGCGCATCGAGAACCGGCTGACCACTGGCTTGTCTGCAGCGAGCCCTGAGCCCTGCTGGTAAGGCGTATCGCCAAGCTTTGGGAAGAAGGTCTGATCATCCGTGAACACCAGTTGATGACCATCCTGACTGTGCTGGTGGTGCCAGGCGATGCCGTCCTCGGCGCACAGCCGCTGGATGAACTCGAAGTCGCTTTCCAAGTACTGAGTGCAGTAGTCACGCACGGGGCTGGTGGAGACGTTAAAACTGAAGGCGTCTGACTGGATCCCGTGCCCATTCAGCACCTGTGCGACGATCTGCGGCACCGTCAGGTTCTGGAAAATACGTTGGTTGTAGCTGAACTGCAGATAGTGCAAAGCTGGCACGAGCGTTATGTGGTATCTGGTCAGGCGCTTGCCGGCATCGCCAACGTACACGTCTTCGATGAACCCATGAATGCCCTCGCCGTTCAGCCCAAACTGAAGAAATGACTGCTGGCTTAAGAGGCTTTCCAGGTCGAGGTCTGGGTACTCGCTTACGAGTTCTATCTTGATCGCATACAGGGTGCTGATGGCTTCCGCGCCATCAAATGCCAGCACTTTGAAATCATTGCGGATAGAAGGGATCAGTAGCGCGAAGTGTGCGGAATCTGCAGGCGCAAACATAAGCTTATCCTTAAGCCGAAAAATGAGAATGAGGGGGTTTGATGCACTCTATTCTGAGAGCTGGCAGTCGCTTCGAATGAGCCGATATCCATCAACGTAGTTGGCTTGAGAAAGGCCCCATTATTTTAAGCAGTGCAGTGTTCTCCACAGGAAGCAGCAGCAGCAGCAGCAGCAGCAGCAGCAATAGGAGGCCGGTCGACTAGAAGAGTTCCGTATACAGCAGGTAAAGTGTTACCACTGATCTTTTTGAGGGAAATATCTGCGTCCACATCTGTTTCATGACCAACAATAATGGAAAGTTCGCCCCAGTTGGATAGTCCCTTGACAGGGAAAAACCCGGCTCGTTTCTTGTGGTCGGCCACACTGCCAAGAAGGTCACAGCCCCTTATGAACATACAGCCCACTTTGCTGATCTTGGCGTCTTGATTCAATGGGCAGTCTTCGTATTCCTTCCAACAGAGAGCATGAATGTCAACAGATGCTACAAGCCAGGTGCTGCAATTTTTAGGCATGTTTGCCAAAGCTGTTTTTGGCACATAACCACTCATGCAGCTTCCTTTTCAACCATGGGAAATACGGCCGTTATCTGGGCACAATGACTTTACTTCGAAGCGCTAGCACGGAGCTGAAGCAAAAATCCTAAGGTCATGCTCCGATTTCCTTCAATGTCACAGCCAGCGAGAGGATACCCGCTCTCGTGCTTGTTATTGAATAGTGGCTATTGGCTACCGAATGAAAAGAAAAAAAACCACATTGAGAATTGACTGTCCATTTATCTCTTGGTAAGCGTTTGAAGAGCGGATAGATATGACGATGTTCGGCAAGCGCGCGGCCAAGTCGCTTTCCGTATTCAAGCATTAAGGAGCACGTAGTCATTCAGGGGCCGAGCTATCTTTTGAGGCTCAGGCACTACTGTATTCTCGTAACACCTCTACGGTCGGAGCGCCCACATGTGGGGCTGCTTGCGTTTGCCGGCGTACTCGGCATCGGCGAAGGTCATTTGCATCATCGGGAAACTCGGCGGGTGGAGTCTGGGTATTTTGCCAAATCGGAAAGTCTTCTTCAGAGTTTCCTTAAAGGAATGCCTACTATCGCCGATGCGTTCTGATGGACTGCCCTTCAGCAGGATCAGCCGCTGCGCCCGCGGCCTATCTGAAGGATGTGATGATGGAATCGAAAGATACCCTGGTGACGGTGCGATTCGAATTCCGGACGAAGCGCTGCAGGAGCTCGAACTGGATGTCGGCGACGCTGTGTACCTGATAGAAGAATTTGTCGGCAACACGCGATGACTAGTCCTATCAAAAAATCTCAAGTCGTGGATCGAATAGACGAACTCACGAATGCATGGTGACTATGATGCAAGGCAGCTGGGGCGTGATCCAAGATTCGCTGCCTGCCCTTCCCTGCTCTCAGGATTGCAGCATCTCGACGTCAGGAAGTGGCATACAGGCCCATACGACGATCAGCCGAAAAGTCTGAAGCAAACAGTCGAATGGTTGGGTCTAGTTTGGCAGGGTACTTATCACCGAGGTATCGACGATGCGAGAAATGTGGCTTCGATCGTCAAGGAAATGCTGGGTTAGTGATGAGCCGGGCCTTAAGGCCCGAATGTGCGATTGTCCCTACTTCCGCAACAGACCGAACGAATCGTCCACTGGTGACCAGCGCTCTACGGCTGTGGGCATCTCAGGCAATGATCGGCGTCTCAATGAATCGATCAGCCGACTCCATGTAGGTGGCTAGGTCGACGATTTGTCGTAGGAAGACGACGACCTCAAGTTTCTGGGCGTCATCGGGTAGCCCTATCCGTCTTAGCATCGCTTTAGCGTCCTCTTCAATCGCCGCTAGCGCATCAATATCGCTCTGCAACCTCATGTAGGCCTCCTGCCAGTGTGAGATCAGAGATACATATCCCACTTCGCCATATCACGCCAGCCAGCAAATGCGCTGCTTCGCTTGGCAGCGACACGGAGCGGCGTCGCCACGTGCGGCAGCGTCTTGTCGATGCGCTCATGGCAGCTCGACTCAGGTTGGCAGCTGATACTAATTGTGCGGGCTGATCTTGATGCGATCAATTAACCAACGCCCTGCCGGCCCAGGCAACGTGTTGGTCGAGTGAACAGCAGAAATATCGATCTTCACCCCCTCTCTGGGGATGCTCTCGACATCAAGCATCACTAAAGTGCCTGCCGCCAAATCTTGTTCGATCATATGCAACGGCATGCTGCCCCAGCCGACGCCGTCTTTTAGGAAGGCGTACTTGGTCGATAGATCGGCCAAGCGCCACGTCAATGGCGATATCACGCCATAATCTTGTCCCCCCAGCATTTCTGAACGGTCTGTCAGCACCAGTTGGATGTGCTTTGCCAGTTCACGCTTGGATAACTTGCCCGTCAGGCTGGAAAGCGGATGATCTGCGGCGGCCACCATCACCAGTGAAAACTCACCAATGCGCTCGCTGGATAAGGAGGGAAAGTTCATTGGCAGCGAGGCCAGAATGCCGAGACTGCAACGGCCATCCAATATCGGTTGATAGCCGGCGCCCAGTCCTTCGACAAACATTTTCAATCGCGTCAGCGGGAAACGTTCGGCGAACTCCTTGACCACTGCGGTAATCGCCGAGGTGGGGAAAAACACGTCCACCACCACCGACAACTCTGGCTCAAGACCCGATGCCATGAGTTTGGCCCGTGCCTTCAAAGTGTCCACTCCAGAGACGATATTGCGTGCATCCGTGAGTAATAGCGCGCCTTGAGGCGTCAGTTTGGGAAATCGTCCAGAGCGGTCGAACAGTACGACGCCAATCTGATCCTCTAGGCTACCGACCCAACCACTGACGGCCGACTGAACTCGATTGAGTTTTCTGGCCGCCGCCGAAAAGCTGCCCTCATCCACTGCTGCAACAAAGGTTCGCAGCTGATCAAGTGATACGCCGTCGAGCATTTCGTTTTCGCTCCATCTCATGCAGAGATACTTTACATCTCAATATACCGTCTATTCAGATGCACGGTAAAAGCTCATCGTTCTCGTGACGCTCAACCCGCACGATAAAGGTGACTTCACCATGCAAATTCTCCATCTCGACTCCAGCATTCTCGGTACTGCTTCAGTCAGCCGCCATTTGTCCTCGAACATTGTTGATCGCTTGAAAGCACTACATCCTGACAGCCAGGTGATCTACCGGGATCTCGCGCTCGACCCAGCCCTGCACCTTTCTGCTAAGCATCTGGCCGCATGGCAGGGTGCCGGGAGTGACAATGCAATGCTCACGGAAGATCTCTACAAAGGCACTGCATATCTGCAAGAACTGCTCGAATCGCATGTCGTCGTCATCGGCACGCCCATGTACAACCTCACGATCCCTACTCCGCTTAAAGCGTGGATCGACCGAATCTCGTTGGTCGGCAAAACCTTCCACTACACCGACAAAGGCCCCGAAGGCCTGTTGAAAGACAAACAGGCCTACATCGCGTCATCTCGCGGTGGCGTGTATTCCTCTGGGAGTCCTGCGGCGTCTTTGGAACATCAAGAGACCTACCTGATCGGATTGCTGGGGTTCCTGGGTATCAGCGATACAAAGGTTATTCGTGCTGAGGGCTTGGCTATCAATGCGCAGGTCAAAGATGCCGCCATCGCTAAAGCTCTCGAAGACATCGCTGCCATCACCGGCTGATCACAACCCGCACTTCCTTTTCCCGCAATAGAGGATTTGAGCATGACTTACTCCATCATCGGTTCCGGCAAGGTGGGCACCGCCCTCGCCCGCCAATTCGCCCGTAATGGCATTCCCGTCGCAATCGCCAACACCCGAGATCCGATCAGCCTCGCGCCGCTCATCAATGAGTTGGGCAACACCGTGACTGCGCAGCCTCTTGAACAGGCCCTCGAAGCAGAGATCGTCATTCTCGCCATTCCTTTCGGCGCTCATCGAGAGATTGGCCAGCAATTCGCGAACTGGAAGAACAGGATCGTCATCGATGCGATGAACACTTATGGCGTGCCGCCTCAGGAACTTGGCGACCGCGCTTCCACTGACGTCGTCGCCACCGCTTTTGTCGGCGCAAGGGTGGTGAAAACCTTCAACCAGCTCCCTGCGGCAATGCTCGCCAAAGATCCTGCGCGAGATGGAGGGCGCCAAGTGATGTTTGTGTGGAGCCGGAATCAGGAAGCCAACACGACCGTTACCCAACTGGTGGATCAGTTGGGCTTTGCCCCGATATCCTTGGGTGAGATTGATGAAGGCGGAAAGTTGCTGGGCTTGGGCGGCCCACTCATCCTTCAAAACATCATCAAATATCAATGATTTGATGGCTGTGGTTCATGTGCCGTGAGCAACTACCTGTGGGGTTGCACTAAGCATGAGGAGGTAGTCTAAGAAAGACGCTCGATGGAAGGGTCTGGTACACACCGAAGCCACGAGTTCCACTACCTTGAAACAGGTTGTGGTATCACGCACATCGTGATCCGTGCCATAAAAAGGGCCCTCGAAGAGCCCTTTTGTACTCAAACCAAAATCACTTGGCCACCCAAGACTCAACGAGATCGAAGTCACCTCCGGCTTGACTCACCCTTTGCTAAGCTAACCTCTTGCATGGAGGACTCGCAATGCCGAACTCAGAACTGCTCCCTTCCCTGATATTCACGACCAACGTAAACCAGCAAGTCCTTGAGTCTGCCATCATGGAACTGACGGTCTGGCGTCGACCAGCTAGGATCGTGTGAGGTTGGGGGCAATGTACGAGGGCGCATTAGACACCACCGGCAAAAATGAGAAGTCATCACTATGAGGCTCGCGGAGCGAGCGACACCGAAATGAAGCGTACGTATCGCGCTCTGGCGTAGGTTGGATTAGCTGATACAGCGGATATCAAAGCGATGCGCTACGTAGGATCGTGATGGAGCTTGTCTTCCCTATCAAATGCTCAACGCAAAGCAGGATAGGTATCGAGCCGCGAAAGCCCTTTCCCTGTCTATTCAGTTTTTGGGGAGCCACCGCGTGAACTTCTTTCAACCATCGAGACGATTATTTCTAAAAGTTCATCCATCGCTTGCTTGGGTGTGATCTCTCCATTGGCGGCGGCGTGGGATAGTGCTTCAGCCGCACCAAGCATCGCACGCAGGCTCGCCGATGAGATATCGCCCTTTCCGGCAAATGGAAGAAAGGCCAGCCGGCATTTGTTCAGGAAGACCTTTTCATACCTACGCTTGATCATTCCGAGCTCGGGTGAGCTGGCCAACGCCGCGATCACCCCGGGTATTTCGGTGCCTTGGAGCATCACACAGTCGATGTAAGACGACGCGATGACCGTTGCCGTACTTATCAGCGTCGGCTCACTGGCCTGAAGAGCGGCGTCCATGAGCGCGGTCTGACGTGTGTCGAACTCTCTATAGAGTGCCGAGAGCAGACCTGGTCGGCTGACGAAGTGGTCATAAACTACGGGCTTAGTAACGCCCGCCTGTTCAGCGAGTCTTCCAAGCGTCAGCGCATCTGTTCCCTCGTTCCGAACAAGCCGCCAGGCGACGTCCATTAACTGACGCTGCCTATCCTCTCTTGACAGACGGCGGCGGGGCTCTGGATTTGTGTCCTGCTCAACTGTTTTACTGCTTGACATGACTATATACCAAACGTAACTTATGGGTGTAACCTACCGATAGTATATAGGTTAGGCCGTTGCCTCTCAATCACACGCAGGAGTTTTCGCCGTGCACGCACTTATCGTGATTGCCCACCATGATTCCCGGTCACTTACCCATAGCCTCGCCACACAAGTCGCTGAAGGTATATCCACTGACCCCACTAACTCCTTCGAAATCGCCGATCTCTCGGCAGAAGCTTTCGATCCAAGGTTCACAGCCTATGACCTTGCAGTTCATCACAGGGAAGCGCGGCCCCCTGCAGATGTTGCCGCAGAACAAATGAGAATCGATCGTGCAGATGCACTTATTCTGGTCTACCCCATTTATTGGTGGTCGATGCCGGCGATTCTCAAGGGATGGATAGATCGCGTATTTACGAATGGATGGGCTTTTGACTTTAGTCCCGAAACCACGCTTGTGAAAAATCTTAGTAAGCTGCAAGTTCATTTGGTGGCCGTCGGAGGCGCCGATAAGGGAACCTATGCTAGATACGGATATGCTGATGCCATGAAAACGCAGATTGAGCATGGGATCTTTGACTACTGCGGCGCAAGCGTCGCTACGTCCGAACTCATGCTGGAGTCAGAAAGCCGAGATCCAATTTTTCACTTGGAAGCAGCACGAAGCCTAGGTCGTAACTTGTTCAGTGCATCCAAGGAGTGTGTTCGTGACGAAGAAAATTCCATCTCTGCAGTTTGAAAATCGTTTGCTCAACGTCTTCTGTCAGCCTCATCATAGACCAACATCGGCTAAGACTTGATGCAAAGAATAAATAGCAACAATGCAATTGGTTGATCAAAGGAAAAAGCAGATGAACGTATGAACGAATGGTTTTATCAAATCTGAAAAATCAATCTATTTATAAGGCTGTGCAGCGAAAAAAGAGCTAAAGCATTAAAGGCAAAATATCAATTCATCGAAAATCACAACCAACATAACAGCAGCAGTTGCCACAATTATATATACCCACTGCCAATCATGAACGGTAATGATATAAGTTTCATTTAAAAATCAATTAAATAGTCTCGCAAATACTCACGACGTCGAAACGCTTGCTGCGTAAGGGAGTACCAAAACAAAATTAAATTAGAAGAAAGGAGCGCAACAGCAAGGGGGTTGAACACATCTTCATATGGCTTTCGAGTATACGAGAGCCATCGCTAAGTCTACGGATACTTAAAGTGGCTTCTCGATTTGTAATGGCTCCCCGACAAGGCCAATACAAAGTGTCGCATCAGCCTTCGCAGCTAAAATTCAGCCCTTCTTCAATCAGCACGAAGACGTCATCAAGCACATCTGAATATAGGACAGAGCGTCCGTCTAAATCTTTCCAAACTTCATAAGCGGCACTATGCGCAAACTCCAAAACACCAGCGACGACACCGGGACGAATGTCCTGAGCAGGATCAACACCCATCTTACTTGCAATCACTGCAATCAATGAAGCTTGACGAATCTGTGTGCGCTCTAAGTTTCTAGCGCAAACTAATGGATGGCCGCGAATCAGATGCTTTAAAACTTTGAACCTATCGGAGTCCAATCCATAAGAACCAAGCTCACAGCCATTGACAACCTCAACTACTGCGTGACGCAAAGCCGTCAAAATTGGCTCGCCCTCAGGTCTCGCACTCAAGGCTGTTATGATTTCATCATGTTCGACTTCTTGGTAATCAAGAACGACTTCCTCTTTCGAAGAGAAATACCGGAAGAAAGTACGTGAAGACACATCTACTTTATCCGTAATATCTTCAATCCTTGTCTCGTCAAATCCCTTTTCTTCGAACAAATTGTACGCTGACTCGATCAAAGCCTCACGTAACATCAACTTCTTCCGCTCTCTGCGGCCGATATCCTCAGGTGCCTTCACAATCTACCTCTTCCTGATTAATTTCTATTCCTCGCCTTCGTCTTAATGCCAGCTGAGCTCCTACGTTTTAACATAGGCAGACTATTTTCTCAACGAGATAAATAACTCACAACGACAAATGTCATAGACTGAACCGTTATGATTTCGCTGGGACGCGATGGGCTTAGCGCAAGGATTCAAGATTTCGCGAAAAAAATGCTGATCATTATAGGACGGAGCCGACCTGCCCCCGTCAACCCGGCGAGGGAAACTGAATCAACCTTGAGCACGATATTGGATGAACTTGGCAGCCCCCAAAAAACGCACCGGGAGCCGAGAATTTTAAAAAACCTCAGTCTCGAATCACATTTCAGATTTGCTTATTTGGTGACCCGAGCGGGCCTTGACCGATGGAGAGAGCATGCCTCCCTAAATTTGGTTCTCGGTAACAGCCGCCCCATGATTACTAGCTTATGGCTGCAGCACAAACCTCACCTAGGGAAACTCTGAAAAAGACTTTCAGATTTGGTGAAATAGCCGCTGATCCGAACACGACGGTTGAGCCCCGATGAAACAGATGTCCTTCGCCGATGCCGAGTACGCCGGCAAACGTAAGCAGACCCGCCGCGAGTGTTTCCTGATCGAGATGGATCAGGTCGTGCCCTGGAAGGGACTGATTGCCTTGATCGAGCCGTATTATCCGAAAGGCGAAGGTGGTCGTCCGGCGTATCCGTTGATGGCGATGTTGCGAGTTCATCTGATGCAGAACTGGTTCGGCTACAGCGATCCGGCGATGAGAGAAGCGCTGTACGAGACCACTATCCTGCGCCAGTTTTCGGGACTGCATCTGGATCGGATTCCCGATGAAACTACGATCCTCAACTTCCGGCGCTTGTTGGAGAAACATGAATTGGCCGGCGGGATTTTGCAGGTCATCAACGGTTATCTGGGCGACCATGGCCTGTTGTTGCGCCACGGTACGGTGGTCGATGCGACGATCATTCATGCGCCGAGTTCGACCAAGAATAAAGACGGCAAACGCGACCCCGAAATGCATCAGACGAAGAAGGGGAATATGTATTTCTTCGGGATGAAAGCGCATATCGGCGTCGATGCCGAGTCGGGTTTGGTGCATAGCCTGGTGGGCACGGCGGCCAATGTGGCGGACGTGACGCAGGTCGATTAGTTGCTGCATGGCGAGGAATCATACGTGTCTGACGATGCCGGCTACACCGGCGTGGATAAGCGTCCTGAGCATCAGAATCGCAAGGTGATCTGGTCGATTGCCGCCCGGCCCAGCAGCTATAAAAAACACGCGAAAAAGAGTTTGATCGGGCGCCTGCGGCGCAAAATCGAATATGCGAAAGCACAAGTCCGGGCGAAGGTTGAGCATCCATTCCGAGTGATCAAGCGTCAATTTGGCTATACGAAAGTGCGCTTTCGCGGCCTGATGAAAAACACCGCGCAACAGGCCACGCTATTTGCCCTGTCGAACCTGTGGATGATGCGAAAACGACTGCTGGTCGCGGGAGAGGTGCGCCTGTAATGCGGGAAAAGCGCCTTTAAAAGGCGTCGCTCAAGGGTGAAAAGATGAGTTAAGAACAAGAAAGGTCTGATTTCTGACCAGCCAGCGTTTTTTGAACCTCTACCAACGAGGGCATCAAAAATCGCTGACTACTTCAGACCTTCCCTAGCAGAATTATTTGGATACAAATACAGATAGGTAATTGAAAAATAGGCTTTTATTGTGTGTCGCCAGATGAATGTTATCGCAATGAGAATTTTGTCAGTTGACATAATGTGTCGCACGGTGACACGATTATTCGACACAGGCATATGGAATGTCCGCCATGTGCACTGTAGTCCGTTAGTCGCCACCGTCCTCGCAGAGGGTGCACTCATTTGTTGGTTTTCAAGGAGAGAATCATGACCGGCATACCATCCATTGCACCATACGAAATGCCCACTTCATTTGATCTTCCCCCAAACATCGCCCAGTGGGGTATCGATCCCGACCGTGCTGTTTTGCTCATTCATGACATGCAGCGGTACTTCGTTCAGCCGTTTAACGGGGAACATCGTACTCAGCTTGTCCAAAACATCTCATTACTGTGCGAGCGCGGTAGGAGATTGGGTGTACCTATAGCGTATTCGGCCCAGCCTGGTGGTATGAGTCCAGAACAACGGGGCTTACTAAAGGACTTTTGGGGCCCAGGAATGAAGGTTGATCCGGAAGATCGTAAAATCGTTGAGGAGTTAGCACCTGAACCCAACGATTGGATCTCTACTAAATGGCGTTACAGCGCTTTCTTTCGCTCAGGTCTACTCGAACGCATGCGTGAAGCAGGTCGTGACCAGCTTGTAATTTGCGGGGTCTACGCTCACGTCGGGGTATTGTTCACCGCAGTTGAAGCATTCACCAACGACATTCAGACGTTTCTAGTTGCGGACGCTGTCGCAGACTTTTCAGAAAAATATCATCGCCTTGCACTTGAGTATGCGGCACAACGTTGCGCCGTTGTTTGCACGACTGAGGATGTCTTTATATGACCACTCCTCTGAACGCGCCCGACGATAACAACGAGCTGCTCAATAGTGTTCTTTCCATGTCACCTCCTGCGTTTGCGCTGATTTATCGCCCAGAATCCGCGAACGGCGACTCCGTCGATATTCTGACAGGTACAGTTGAGCACTTAGAAAAACTCGCCGATCTTTCCCGGTGCTATCGTCCACGAGGGTCAACAATCGGTGGACATGACGTATTGGCGATCATTCCATATCGCCAGATAACTGAACGTGGCTTCGAATGCATTGATGACAAAGAACCACTGATCGCACTGAGCATTGATGCAGCAACAACTCTCTCGAAACGCGACGTACTGGAGCAAATTCCTGATACGGGCATCACGTTAACCGGTGAGCACTACGACATCGATGATGACGCTTATGCCGAGACTGCTTTGCAGATTATCAACGATGAAATTGGCATGGGGGCAGGTTCAAATTTCGTATTGAAACGCTCATTCCTCGCATCCATTGAGGATTTTAATCATAGCAAAGCTTTGACGCTCTTTCGCAGGTTGTTGCAACAGGAAATAGGCGCTTACTGGATTTTCATCATCTACACCGGTGACAGGGTCTTCGTCGGTGCGACGCCTGAGCGGCACGTCAGCATGGAGCAAAACGTGGTCACCATGAATCCCATCAGTGGTACCTATCGATATCCGGCATCAGGGCCGAGCGTCGAAGGAGTTTTGGACTTCCTGGCCGACCGTAAGGAAACTGAAGAACTATATATGGTCGTGGATGAGGAGCTCAAGATGATGGGCAATGTTTGCGCCCAAGGCGGCACTATCCAAGGCCCCTATCTGAAAGCGATGACTCGACTGGCACACACGGAATATCTCATCAAAGGGGAAACCCAATCGCAACCTTGGGAAATTCTGCGCGAGACCTTGTTTGCTCCAACTATCACAGGAAGCCCGCTCGAAAACGCTTGCCGGGTCATAAAAAAATATGAGCCTGAGGGCCGCGCATATTACAGCGGAATCGTCGCGCTGTTAGGTCGCGAACGAAGCGGTCAGCACTACGTGGATTCTTCGATTATGATCCGCACTGCAGATATAAATAAGTATGGAACAATCAGAATTTCTACCGGATCCACGCTGGTAAGAAACTCGAACCCAACTTCAGAAGCCGCTGAAACCCGAGCAAAAGCGTCAGGTCTGCTTTCAGCCCTTGGCGTTTTGGATACACCAACCGGAACCCATAATTCCAAGTCCGGTGATCCATCTCCTGGAAACCGATATAAAGACCTTGTCACCCATCCGCTCATCAGTGCTGCGCTTCAAAAAAGAAATGACCACATTTCAAATTTTTGGCAAGCATCTGCGAATGACCGTGCTTGCCCACAAAAGGAGCTAGAAGGTCTTAGAGTTTTAGTTTTGGACGCTGAGGACACGTTTACGTCAATGATATGCCACCAACTCAGTGCATTCAGTCTGTCAGTTACCGTGGCAAATGCAAGAGAACCAGTAAACTTCGATGACTACGATATCTTTGTATTAGGCCCTGGCCCAGGAGACCCCTGCGATCAAAAGGATGCAAGAGTTAACAGCCTGCGCAAGGCAGTCAAAATGTTGCTTGATCAACGTCGCCCGTTCTTAGCTGTCTGTCTAAGCCACCAAGTGCTTTGTTCTCACTTGGGGCTCGAATTGATGCGCAAAGAAACTCCAAACCAAGGAACTCAGAAAGAAATCGATTTTTTTGGAACCCAGGAAAAAGCTGGCTTCTATAACACTTTTTCCGCGATAACAAATCATTCAAAAATTCAATATGGTGCAAATATATCAATTGAGGTGAGTCGTGATGTTGAATCTGGTGAAGTGCACGCACTACGCGGGCCTCTATTCTCATCGTTTCAATTTCATCCCGAGTCAGTACTGACCCAGCACGGTGCAAAAATACTCGGCACGGCCATTTGCGACCTGCTTAAGTAAAAAGCTCATATTAGAGTTTTGCTTCATCAACAAACACATAACTAAAGGTCATTTTATTATGCACCAAGCTACTATCGCTCAGCCTGCAGATAGGCAAGCATGGCTAGGACTACTTACGGTATTGGGACTGGTTGCACTTGTCGCGATGGACGGTTCCGTTCTTTACTTAGCTATGCCCAGAATCACCTCATCTCTTATGCCTAGCGCTGACCAAGCACTATGGATTCTAGATATTTACGGTTTCGTAGTCGGATCGCTTCTGGTGGCTTTCGGAAACATCGGTGACCGATACGGAAGATTGAAGCTTGTGATGGTGGGAGCAATGATTTTCGGCGGGGCATCCGTTGGAGCTGCATTCTCGACAACCCCTGAGAGCCTAATTGCGTTCAGAGCTCTTATGGGATTGGGAGGAGCAACACTATTGCCTTCTGGCCTGGCAATTGTCAGCAACCTGTTTCCTGATCCTAAGCAGCGCGCGCAAGCTATCGGAATTTTTGCAGCGACTTTCGCAGGCGGATTTGCGGTCGGGCCACTGATCGGCGGAATGCTGCTGAATAATTTCACGTGGGGATCTGTTTTTCTTATCAACGTTCCCGTGGTGTTGATTTTCATGCTCTCCGCACCGTATCTGTTGCGCGAGGTACACGCTGAGACGACAGGTAAGATCGACGTTCCGAGCCTCGTACTTTCGTTTGTTGGCATCCTGCTCTTCACATACTCGCTCAAAACGGCTGCAGCGTACGGCATCTCCACCGGTCAGATGGTCTTTGGCGTGATTGGCGTCATTGGTCTCTTTTGGTTCGTCAGCAGGCAGCGCAATCTCAAGCACCCTTTGCTAGACGTGAGCCTATTCAAAGATCGGATTTTCACTATTGCGATTCTGACTGGACTACTGTCCCTGGTGGTTTGGTCTGCTACTGGCTATCTAGTAGGCATCTATGTTCAATCAGTACTAGGGTTCGACGTTTTTACCACCGCACTGCTGACTGTGCCAGGAGCCCTAGTACTAACCGCCACATGTATTTGGACGAGCAAAATCGTTGAAATGATCGGAAAAAAATGGGCGCTTGTAGCTACGCACTTCCTGATCAGCGGTGGGATGTTGCTGCTACTGATGACGGACACCAACTACGGTGCAGGTTTTTTTGTCGCCTCAACAATAATCGCAGGCATCGGATACGGCCTTTCATTCAGCCTCGTCGCCGAAATTGCAGTATCAGCAGTACCACCTGAGCGAGCAGGCGCTGCAGCCGCAATAGCAGAGACAAGTAACGAGATCGGCAACGCGCTGGGTATCTCCGTGCTCGGTTCACTCGCAGCACTTTGGTTTCGCCTTTCGGGCCCTGACGTTGCCGGCACACTGAACGAAACACTCGATACGTCAGGTCTCGCCGCCGAAACAATTGCTCAAGCACAGCAGGCATTCTTGACTGGTATGCATCTAGCAATAGCTGTTGCTGGCCTCCTTACCTTTGCAGTAGGCCTACTCGCTGTCTACTGGCTACCCAAAACACTTCCCGAATAATCACTGGATCGGATTATTCGATTATCAAAGCACTATCCGCCAATTTTTTATCAAGGAATGAATTATGAGCTTGGCAAAAATCGTCGCTGACACGATGAGCAAGTACGCGGATCGCCCTGCTATTGGGGAGCGAGACAAAATATTTATTACTGATGACTCCAGTCAAGAGGTGTCATTGAAGCTGCTGCCAAGTTACGGCACGATAACTTATGGCGAGCTCTGGAAGCGAACAGGTGCCTTGGCAGCCGAACTACACCACAGTACTAATGCGCCTTTGACTGCAGGCAGTTCGGTTGCATTTCTAGCCTTCACGAGCGGTGACTACGCCATATTAGACTTAGCTTGCATTCGTCTCGGTGCGATAGTCGTCCCTCTTCAAACAGGATCATCTCAAGCTCAAATAGACTCGATTTTGCAAGAAACCGAACCTTTGGTCTTCGCTACAAGTATCGACTACTTGGATATCGCCGTAGAAGTCGCAATTAAAACCCCTTCTATTCGTCGAATTTTGCTGCTGGACTACTACTCACAGATATCTGAACACTCGAAAAAACTCAACGCCGTACTTAGTCAACTTGACAGCAACTCCAGTGTGATATCAATCGAACCTCTTCAAGATCTGATTAAAAGGGGGACTGCCCTATCTGAGCCCCCCATGTATAGCAGCTCTACCTCAGATGAAGAGTTGTCGATGCTGATATATACCTCTGGTAGCACTGGCACACCCAAAGGAGCCATGTACACACAGAAGCTTGCATCTGGAATGTGGGGCGGCTCGTGGGCTACCATTTTTTCAGAAGAGAGAGCTATTACATTTCACTATATGCCAATGAGCCACGTCGCTGGCCACTCTTCGCTTAAAAGCACTCTTGCTAGAGGCGGCACCTGTTATTTCACGGCCAAGAGCAATCTTTCCACTCTGCTCGAAGACATCTCGTTGAGCAAGCCAACGGAGTTGTCGTTGGTGCCACGGATATGCGAGATGATTTACCAAAAATATCAAACAGAGCTGGCCAGAAAAAGAGCGAGCCACGGCGATGATACATCCTTGACGATTCTGGAAGATATCCGAGTAAATATCTTGGGAGGCCAGGTAGGCTGGGCCAGTTGCAGCTCCGCCCCGCTGTCCAATGAGTTGAAGATTTTTACGGAGTCGCTGCTGAATATTCCTCTTCACAATGTTTACGGTTCCACAGAAGCAGGTGCAATCTGGATTGATAATGAGCTACTTAGTCCTCCAGTCGAAGACTATAGAATTATCGATGTACCCGAACTCGGCTATTACGGTACCGATTCGCCATTTCCTCGCGGCGAGTTACTTTTAAAAACGCAGTCAATCATCCCTGGCTACTACAAACGACCGGAGCTGGCCTCGGAGCTCTTCGATGAGCATGGATACTACAAAACTGGGGATATTGTGGCCGAAACGGGTCATAACCGACTGGTCTATGTAGATCGTCGTAAGAATGTAATCAAATTGTCCCAGGGCGAATTTGTAGCGACTGCGAAATTGGAGACCATTTTCTCGGCAATACCGGAGATCCAAAGTATCTTCGTGTATGGAAAAAGCGAGTGGTCTTACCTACTCGCTGTCGTTGTTCCCTCCAAACACCTTGCGCAACGATTCGATGGTAAAGCAGAACTGATCAAGCAATTTATCGGTGACGCCATTCGTAAAGTGGCGAAAACCTCCGAACTGCGCAGCTATGAAATTCCAAGAGACTTGTTAATCGACAATGAACCCTTCACCCAGACTAATGGTCTGCTTTCTGATCACGGCAAACCATTGTGGCCTAAGCTTCGAGAAAAGTACGCCTCTCAACTTGAAGAGTTGAACATTCAGCTTGTATCCAAAGAATTGAATGAACTTCATGATATCCACGAACGGATAAACCAGCAGACGGTACTCGAAACGCTAAAACAAGCAGTGCGCAGCTTAGTGGGGGGCGCGACTGAGGAGATCAGTTCTCACGCACAGTTCAGAGAGCTAGGCGGAGACTCTTTATCTGCTGTCAGTCTCGCTTCGATACTTTCTGATGCTTACGGCATCACCATTCCTGTCGATATGCTAATCAGCCCCGCGTACGACTTACAGCACGTTTCTGACTACATCGAGAAGACACTCCATTCGGGCCAGATTCGCCCCTCAGCTGCCTCAATTCACGGTGCAAAGCCAAACGTATTCAACGCAAAGGATCTTTCACTCCAAAAATTCATTAGCCCAGATATCCTAGAGAAAGCACAAGGGCTGAAACCATCCTCCAATTCAGCTCGAACAATCCTGCTCACGGGCTCGACCGGTTATCTCGGTAGGTTCTTGTGCCTTCAATTGCTAGAGGAGTTTGGTGAAACGGGGGGTAAGCTGATCTGTGTAGTGCGAGGAAAAAATGTGGCCTTGGCCACCAAACGACTTTATGAGTCGTTTGGTAGCGCAAATTCACAAGTTTCCAGAAAGCTACGATCACTATCCACTCTGCACCTTGAAGTACTGGCAGGCGATATTGGCGAACCCAAACTTGGACTGGATCCGGAAACCTGGGACAAACTGGGCAAGGAAGTAGACACCATCGTCCACGCAGGAGCCCTAGTTAACCACGTCCTGCCGTACAGCAACTTGTTCGACGCCAATGTGACGGGCACTGCGGAAATCATCAGCTTGGCTCTCTCAAACCACCTGAAGCCTGTTGTATTCCTATCCAGCATTGCCGTGGCATCTTTAGTAAACACCGAAACCACCTTGGATGAAGACGCTGACATCCGCATTGCAGCCGCAGAAATAGAAGCGGAAGACACTTACGCGGCCGGCTACGCGCTGAGTAAATGGGCAAGTGAGGTGTTGCTAAGAGAAGCACACAGCCATTACGGTTTGCCTGTCACCACATTCCGTTCAAGCATGATTCTGGCGCATAGCCAATATCCTGGACAGTTGAATGTCCCCGATATGTTTACTCGCCTTCTTTTGAGCGTCGCACTTACAGGCATTGCCCCGCCATCGTTCTACCGCGCCACTAACAACGTTGGACTGCCTCATTACGATGGGCTGCCGGTAGACTTCACTGCCTCCGCGATATTGAAAATCGGGGTAAAACAACACACGGAGTCGTATCGGTCATTCAATTTGGTGAATCCGCATGACGATGGAATTTCGCTGGACACGTTTGTCGGCTGGATGACTGACCATGGCGTCAACATCAGAAAAATTGCTGACTACGCTGATTGGTACAACCGGTTAGAAACAGCACTGCTCGGCCTTCCGGAACGCCTGAAGCAGCATTCAATACTACCGCTCATGCATGGTTTTAGCGAACCAGCAGAGGTCATCAGTGGCTCAACCATTCCTTCCAATCGTTTTCAAGAAGCCGTTGAGACATTCGATTCTGGTTCAGGAGCCTTTGCAATCCCACATATATCTGAATCTCTAATTCGGAAATATGTGACGGACTTGCAATCCTTGGGGCTCTTGGGAGATCTGCATAAAAGGTTAAATCGCACTTCTTCCGCTGCCATACCTGAATTGCAGTTGTAAGCCAAGAAAATCGTACGTAACCGTTTGAGCCAGTCGTAAATGGTCGACTCTATCGATCACTGTTTTTGGTGACAAACAGAACTTTGAGATGGTTGGTTGCAGCTCCTGTTGACTGGGAGCTGCAAAACTTTCGTTTATAATCAGGTAACTAAAATGAAATCCCATTCGCTCGCGTCACCGGCTTCATTATCAGTATTTTCTGATGCACAACTGCAACTACCAAGCACTCTTGAACTTAAACGAAAACTCCCAATAACTGACACACTCTCGCATCAAGTCCAAGACAACCGCAATACAATACGTGCAATCCTGAGCGGTCAAGATGAAAGACTGCTAGTGATTGTGGGGCCCTGTTCGCTCCACCACCCAGACTCGGCACTTGAATATGCCGAAAAACTTATAGCTTTAGCTCAATCGTTAAATGACGAGATCTATTTAGTGATGCGTGCATACGTTGAAAAGCCGCGCACGACAGTCGGCTGGAAGGGCTTGGCGTACGACCCTTGGCTCAATGGTAGCAATGATGTACATGCAGGGTTGGAGGTTGCGCGGATGCTGTTGCGAGATATCGCGGCCAAAGGCTTACCTATTGCAAATGAAATCCTTCACCCCATAGCAGCCGGATATTTCGATGATTTGATGAGCTGGGCTGCTGTTGGAGCTCGAACCACCGAATCACAAGTCCATCGAGAGTTAGTGAGCGGTTTAGACATCCCAGTAGGCTTCAAGAATGGTACCGACGGAGGCGTTGCAATTGCATGCGATGCCATGCGTGCTGCAGCACATCCACACACCCATTTCGGAGTCAGCAGCCAAGGGTTCGCGGCGGTTCTTAAAACCAATGGCAACCCAGATACTCATCTAGTACTAAGGGGAGGTATCGCAGGCCCCAATTATGATCGTTTCAGCGTTGCAGCCGCTAAGACAGCCATGGATAAAGCCGCCCTTCCCTCTCGGATTTTGGTTGATTGCAGTCACTCTAACAGCGGCAAGACTCATACTCGGCAACCCGGAGTATTTGCAAATGTGCTGGAGCAGCGCTTGGACGGAGAGCATTCTCTGAAAGGGATGATGCTGGAGAGCCATCTTTATGACGGCTGCCAGGTATTAGGCAACTCCATGCGATATGGCGTGTCAGTGACTGACGCATGTTTGGGGTGGGACGCTACCGAGGCTACGTTAACCAATGCTGCATTAATGCTAGCCAAGGCTAAACCTCGGATGAGGGGGATTGCTGTCTAACTGCAACCGCGGGGATTGGAAGCGGATTTACCAGGCGTTGGCATAACCGTGCCTCATGATGAACATTAGGTGAGCCACTCCAACACCGGTAATCTAGCAAATGTCACAGTATCTGAATCCAGTTTTTTCTACTAGCTTCCTGTCTGAATGCCGTAGCCGAGTACTATCGTTGCTAGAACCACTCGCAGCATTCATTAACCTCATCTGTATAACAGCAACCATACCCTTAGTCGCTTCCGCCAATAAAAAAGGGCCCGCGAAGGGCCCTTTGTACTCAAACCAATGTTACTTGGTCAGCCAGGATTCAACCGTGTCGGAGCCATGTTTCGCTTTCCACTCTTTGAGACCCTTATGGTTTCCACCCTTGGTCTCAATCGTCTCACCAGTATTCGGGTTCTTATAAAACTTCACTTCGCGAGCCTTGCGGGCTCCAGCTTTACGCTCGCCTGCTAGTACGCGACGACCTGCTTGCGGATCAAGCAGTTTGATCACGTCCTTAAGGCTGTAGCCATATTTTGCGAGCAAATCACGCAGTTTGGTCTCGAATTCTATTTCTTTCTTGAGGCCAGCGTCACCCTTGAGAGCCTCAAGCGCTTGGAGCTGTTCGGCAAGGTGTTTTTCGAGTTGGCGGAATTCGGCAAGTTTAGACATAAAAAAATTCTCGATGCGAGTAATACCTGAAGGTTACACCATAAATCACGGCCCGCAATAATAAGGAATTGCGCCTGATGTCTTTCACCCGGCCGGCCGATATAAATCTGCTTCCAAGCGACAATAGGCCCCGAGTTGACTACCTGTGAATGGCCGATGCTCCTTTTCTTATTGATGAGTATCCGCCTCCTCAGCCGGATAAAACTCCCCCTCCTTCCCCATCTTTTTTAGCTGTTCGCGCACGATCAACTCAACGCTGACAACTGCGGCTTGATCGTCAGGGTTGACCAATTGCAAGCACAAGCGTCGGACATTCTGATCGTGGGTGCCCTCGCTCATCATCTCGTGGGTGAAGACTTGTTCGCCCCGCCATAGGCATAGCTGGGTATGAGTCTCGCCGAGCCATATCTCGTTGATTGATCCTAGGTCGGTGGTCGCCAATTGATCGACGGTGATTGTCTTATCCATTGCTCTGTACCTTATCAATAAGCAGATACAGGTAGACTTCCGGGCGCAGGGGGTCGTTCAAACTACCGGCAGTTCACCCGGCCAGATGGTGGTGAGTCACGTCCCGGGTTGAGGTCGAACAATCAACGATTGAAGCCGGAAAGTACGAATAGACGGTGGGAATGCCATGACTAATACGGCTGCTTTTACATTCAGATGGGCGCGCATGGAAAAACCTTACTCCCCTCCTCAACCCAATGCTTCAGTTCGCTGGCGTGCAGCTGCCGATACGCCGGCTCTCAGACTGCGGCTGAAATCAGTCATCGACGTCTTCGACCAGTGAGAGGGGCTGAATCAAATGCGGGCCTTGATTACGAACGTTACCTACATCCTTGCGAACCTTGTACCAATGAAAGTCGGTAACTGGTCGGCAGTGTTCCATCGCGATTTCCTTCGCTCGTTCAACTGAAGTTTCAGGATCAATCCATTCGCGAGCGTGCTCAGGTGCCAGAACCAGAGGTTTGCGGTCATGGATATCGACCATACCTTGGTCACTAGCAGCCGTGATGATCACAAAGCCGTCTCGATCATCCGGCTCGAGGCCTTCGTGCACCTCAGCCAAACCCGCAAAGAACATCGGAATCTGCTCCTTCAACGTGATGAAATAGGGTTGCTTTTTCTTTGAATCATTTTCGTCTTTGACCCATTCGAACCAGCCGTTCGCCGGCGCGAGGACGCGACCATTTGGCCAGAGCTGATTGAAAAATTTCCCGGTCATGACAGTCTCGACCCTCGCGTTTATTGGGTCAGGCCGCTTTCCCTTCGCCCAGAATGGCGCCCATCCCCATTTAACCTTATCGACACTCAAGCCCTCTCCCACTGGCCGGATGATTTCCACCCGCGTAGAAGGCGCGACGTTGTACCGCTCGACTGGCCAAAGGTCATAGCCATTGATCACCAATTGCTTTGGCGCAAGTTCCTTGAGGTAGTGATCCATTGATTCGTAGATCGAGTAGCGTCCGCACATGGTGTCACCCGTCGAATTGTCGTACCTAAAAGATTGACCGCAAGCGAACCAAATCGTTAACTGTATGCATGTACAGTTAACCTCATAAGGCTTGCATCATGAGCATCACCATCCTCGGCCCTCTCGCGTCTGGCGGTAGGAAGCTGCCTCTCTATTCATCCAGGGTGCCGGCGGGCTTCCCCTCCCCTGCGGCTGATCACATCGAAAAGCACATTTCCCTCGATGAGCTGTTCGATATCCGCGCGCCGCACGTGTACTTGGTGAGGATTGATGGAGACAGCATGCAGGGCGCCGGAATCTATTCGGGTGATCTGGTGGTCGTTGATCGAAGCATCGATGCGGTCAGTGGCGATATCGTCATCGCCGCGCTGAACTCGGAGCCTTTCTGCAAGCGCCTGCTTCTGCGTGAGAACGCCGTACTCCTCCTGTCGGAGAATCCGAAATATCCGGCAAGACATGTCATGGAGGGCGATGAGCTCGTGATCTGGGGTGTGGTGAAATACAGCGTGCGCAATCATGAAAACACTTGAGCCAGTCTTTGCCCTGATTGACTGCAACAGCTTCTATGCGAGCTGCGAGCGAGTGTTCAGACCCGACCTGGCAAAGACACCTATCGTGGTGCTGTCCAACAATGACGGCTGTGTGATTGCGCGCAGCTACGACGCCAAGCCTTTCGTGAAAATGGGCCAGCCGTACTTCCAGATCAAAGACCATCTACGCCGGCATGGAGTCGTGGCCTTCAGCAGTAATTACGCTCTGTATGGCGACATGAGCGAACGCGTCATGACGATCATTGAATCAATGGTGCCGGCTCTTGAGGTTTACAGCATCGATGAAGCATTTGCCGACCTGACTGGCATGCCTGGTGATTTGTCAGCGTTTGGTAGACAAATTCGCTCCGCGCTTTTTAAGCGCACGGGCATTCCTGTCGGAGTTGGCATTGCCCGCACCAAGACTCTGGCAAAGCTTGCGAACCATACTGCCAAGCGATTGTTAGATATCACCGGTGGTGTGGTGGATCTGTGCGACCCGTTCAAACGGGATTGGACGCTGCGCAACACCGATGTTGGCGAGGTCTGGGGCATCGGCAGGCGCATGAAGGCAAACCTGGAAATGATGGGCATCAAGACCGCAATGGAGTTGGCGAAAGCCGATCCGTGGATGCTGCGCCAGAAATTCAGTGTGGTGATCGAGAAGACTGCTCGCGAGCTTGCAGGCACCTCATGTCTGGAACTAGGTGAAGCTGACCCACCCAAGCAGGAGATTTGCTGTAGCAGGATGTTCGGCACCAGGCTGACGCAGATCGAGCCGATCAAGGAGGCCGTCGCCACCTACACCCAACGCGCGGCGGAAAAGCTCAGAGCGCAAAACTCGCTGTGCAAAAAGATCCGCGTGAGTATCAGGACAGGCATGTTCAATCCCGAAGAAGCGAAGTACGCAAACGGCGCACTCGTCGAACTACCCTACCCGACAAACGATGTTCGACTCATGACCAAGGCAGCGACCGAAGCCGTCAATCGCCTCTTCCGACCAGGCTTCAAATACAGCAAAGCGGAGGTTCTGCTGATGGATCTGCGTCAGCCGGGTGAATTCACCGACGATTTGTTCGCGCACTCGCAGCCAGTGATGGCTAACAAGGTGATGAGCGTTCTGGATGAAATCAATGGCCGCTGGGGAAAAAGAGTGCTGCGGGTGGCTAGTGTGCCTGTCGCACCTGGTTGGGCGATGCGTCGAGAGCTGATGAGCCAGAGCTACACGACCAACGTAAATGAGCTGTGGACGGTGAGAGCCCAATAACGGCGCGGCATTTGCGTTTTAGATAGCGCCGTCGTGAATGACGGCTTTCAGCCAGAAGCGGACACTCAAAGCTGAAGTCATCACGGTCTGGATGTCATTGTAACGATGGTGCTTCACTGGCCGCGCGGGTGCGGATGAGCAGTCCAGGGACTGCGCCTCGCAGCGAGTCGATGAGTGCCTGCCTATCTAAGTAAAGCCTTTAACTACTCGACAAACTCGACATAGTTAGACTCGCCACCTCCAGTCGCACCGTACAACCACCCCCAAACGAAGTGGAGTGTAAGCGTGCGGCAATGTCATCTAGTCAGCTACGTAGACTTTGAGAGGGTGTCCGACTATGCGGACACCATCTCTAGCTAACTAGGTGTATGGGCTTATCGATATTTCGGGTGCGTGGCTGACTGGAAAGTTTACCGAACGGGCAATGAAGCATTTCTCATGAGCCATTTTGTGCAGCGTCTGAGCTTTTGCGATCTCAGACCCCGATGCCAGAATCACTTTCGGCCTCAAAACAACTGAGGTGAACTGGCCAGCGCCGTCGCTCTCCTCGACCATTGTTCCTTGAGCATTGTCCTCGTAGGCCACCACAACGATCCCGGCCTCAGCACAAAGGCCAAGGTACCAAAGCTTGTGGCACGCAGATAAGGATGCCAAGAGCAATTCCTCGGGGTTCCAGCGTGTTGGGTCTCCTCGAAAACTGGGATCGGACGACCCCTCAATTGGTATTTTGCCGTTAGCTGCGATTACGTGCGCCCGGCTGTAACCCCGATAAGATGACGTTCCTGTTCCGTTGTTGCCGGCCCAAGTTACCTGGACTTCGTACTCGTGCGTTTTATCTACCATTGATCCCTCCTAGGAAAGTTTTCGAAAAGTCCGTTAAAAAGCGGACTTATTGAGCAGGCACCCATCGATGAGGTAGCAGCTCCATAATCTCACTGGCCCGCTGCGTCGGCAGGCGAGTGAGGACGTCCTTTAAATAAGCATACGGATCATGCCCGTTGAGTCGCGCCGACTGGATCAGGTTGAATCGCCCCGGACTCCCTAGACACCTTGCAAGCTCATTGCGTACCCGATTAAACGTGCAGCAGCAGCTTGCCCCGCATCACTGCAACAAGCGCTGAGTAAAATGGTGTTGCCCCTTTGATACCCGCAGATAGTCACGCAAGGAGGCTCGTCCATTGCCCCTCTGAAACGTCGCTAGGACGTACCGCGACTTCTTAGTTGTCATCACCCAAAACCTCCTCTCACGTTCGACCTTCAACACGCAGAAGTCCTGATCAGATGACCATCACCAAACCGACCATACTTGTCGTTTCGGTTGTGGCCAAAAACCGCACTGATACCAGCGCTAGCCATTACCTGGATAGAAGACATCTGAAATTATGACTGAGCCATAATTATTGCTGAACCATATTTTCCAATAATTCAGTTTTGCCACTTTCCCCGCCGTACCCTTTGTTGTCGAAATCGATCGCATGCAGTGCTCCGTGAACCCTGATTGTGGCGTGCCATGAAGCTCAGGCGTGCACCCTCTCCAACCTGTGCGGACACAGTCACCACTCACTTAGGTCATTTGCCAATCATGGGCTGCAAGCATTCATTACGGCGTAAGAAATCTTCGAGCTAAGAAGCCCCTTTTTGATGAAACCTTAAGCTGGGATACCAAAATCTCGAAAAGCTCCGCAAGCACTCGTGCGTCTAGCAAAGCATGGTGAGGTAGATCACATAGCCCAACGTGCTCAAGAGCTTCGGTATTTATCTGACTGAAAAGGCTTATGAGGTTGGTCGGTTGATTCGTTACCTGGTCTGGCCATGGTTGATTCTTAACATCAACGAGATAACAGAAAAAATCCCAGTCCCAATTTGGCGCATCTGAACATACCTCAAGCTCTCCATCGAAGCCGCCTAGAAATCTTCGAAGTGAGTGTTGGGCCTCGATGAGCGACTGGCCATACCTTCTAGAATCGAGCTGCGGTAAAACATAATGGATGACGAAATCACTGCAGTCCTCAACCATATAGGTATCCGTCAGCTCAACGTAGAACTCTTCGCCTGACTCCGATACCAGCGCTAGTGATATGAGCTTCGAGTCCTGATTGAGCTGGGTAAATTCGCAATCTAGGAACATCCTCAACGACCTCCCCCTCATCTAATGTTGGCGTGTCTTTCAGCGAGGCAGTGCATGTCCCCTATGAGGGCCGAATCCTGGCTGATCTTCGATGTGCCGGCAGCAAGGCAATCGTCTCTTCGCGTAAACGCCTAGCCTTTGCGGTCGTGGCAACCCCCACAAAAATGAAGCCGATAAACCAGTCAGCAACAGGCGGTTAAGGGTGCTCATGGTAGGTTAGACAGAGACGTAACTGTTGTGAGAATTCGCTTTGAACACACCAAACGCACATGCCGATTTCAATACCTTGATCAACGCACCGGAATTTTCCGACGACCCTATTGGTCACCGGCAGAAACAGCGGTGGCAGCTCATCGCTGAAGACATCTACAAAAGCACATCCATCAATGCTTTGCTTGAAGCACGAGGCAAGGCCGAAGGCTACATCCATGGCTTGGTGGACGCCGGGCACTTGTCGACGAGAGACACCAACCGCGACTATCTGATTTTGAGCATCGTTCAAAGACGGCGGGAGTTTTTGAAGAAATTGCTTAGCGATTACGGTTATTGAGCCAGCCGCATCGGAGTCGCGCGAAACCTAGTTGGCGGTTGAACATCACTCAGCACGGGTCAGCGGAGTGAAGAAGCTTGAGAAAGCTCGCTCTTCCGAGGTCTCGCTTGAAGCTAGCGATGACGTAGTTGCCGTCTTGGGTTTCGAGCAGCCAAAACCACCCTTCTTTCCTCGCTGACTGAATTTTACCTGTCCGGAGAATAGAACCATCCACCCTATGGTACGCATCGTCACGCTCAGAATGGTCGAAGGAAACGCCCAGGCATGTTTCATCCGCGATGAGAGCGTCGCTAATGAAAGCAGTGACTGGCACCGTGTATTTTCGAAGGCTTGCTCGCACCAAGCGACTCAGCTGAAAGTCGCTTAAATCTTTACTGTGGAACTCCAACTCAGTTACTTCAGGCATCAAACCCAAGCTCCAAAACGATTCTGTCTAAATTCTCTGCGAGCACTCCTCACCCTGCTTTCATCGAAAAAGCAGCACCTATGCTGGCATTTTTTCTTAAACCCGATCCCAGCAGGAGGTAGACCGTACTCTTGGTTTCAAACATGCAGTCTTCCGTGAATGATTTTCCGAAATTGCTGCGTACCCACATCTGTGGCTGGAAGCGCCCTTTACTGTCCAAGACGACTTCGTGAGCGAAAAGCGTCGCGGGAAGTAGACCAAGCCCGGTGAGTTTTTCCTTCTCAGCAGGTGTCACAGTGAGGTTGATCAGGATCCACTGCCTCACAACACAGAATGCTTTGCCTGGGAACGTCTTTGCGGCCAATGCAATTAGCTCGTCTTGGGAGCCCTGCCAACCAGGCATCTCCTCGCCTGCGCCGTAAAGCAACCGCGAGATTTCTTCTAACGTGACCATGTAATTTTCTCGAATTCGTACGCAGCGAAATTCAGTTCGCTGAGGTTCGTTGGGGAACGACTACTCGTCAAATCTCGATCAGAAAATCCGGATTGAAACCGGTTTGTTGATTCGGATAGCCGCGAGGGTTGGAGATCACACGGCACCCATTCTTGAGGAAATCCGCTGAGACGTGGGTATGCCCGTAAACCCAAAGATCGGCCCTGCCTACGAGCTCCTTCCAGTCATTGGCATAAGCAGCCACCAAATGTGTAGGGAGCTCATCACCGACGTAATCCAGTACCGGTGCATGGTGCGTAACTACAACTGTTTCGCCATCGAATGGTTTGTCCAGTTCCTGTGTGAGCCAGGCATACGCTGCTTTAGATTTAGCGATCAGGTCATCGGGACGAAGGCGTCGGTAACTCTCATCTGTTCTGATGACGGTGAAGTCGTTCATCCACTCCCAAGCGACACGCTTCGCGGTAGCAACGTCTCCAGTCGACGAGAAGTCTGTCCACGCTGTCGTGACCAAAAACCTAGTTTGATTCAGGATCAAGGCCTCGTTTTCTAGGACGTGGACATGAGGTGCTGCCGCGACCTTCATTTTTCGAAGCGTGCGATCAATATGGCCGCCGTAGTACTCATGGTTTCCGCAGACGTAAATCACCGGGCAATGGAATGTGTCGTTCGCCCAAACCACGCCACGCGATTTGATATCAATGTCACCAGCGAGAATGACTACGTCCACGTCGCTTGGCACGGGCTCGAATCGAGCGAAGCCGAGGTGCAGGTCTGAGTAGATTTGGATCTTCATAGATTAACCATCTGGTGGTGTTGTCGTGGCAGGGTTCACTTGCCTCTATCAGAGCGTCACTCTTGTTGGGGTCTGATAGTTGGTGCTATGGAAATGCTTCCCGGCAGCAGTCGTGGCGTCGTAAATCATTCGAATATTGCTGAGCAAACCTGCGTCGGTCACACCGGGAGAGCTGCTGTAGATTGCTCCGCTATCGACTTTATGAAGCAGTACGCACTCACCGTTGCCGTCGTAGCCGACGATCGCACTGATCAACTTTTCCATACGTTCTAAAGAACCCCCACTCATGCAAGGGGGAGTCACAACCTGAACCACCTCAATCTTATGCTCTGGGCTCCGCTGCGAGAGTATGTGTGTCAGCATCGAAGGGTCTGATGGCATCAATTTTCTGAACCGAGCCCTTGCTCCTTCACAAATGCGAAAGCGAACGTGATACCAAAAATCTTCCGAATCTCGCTCGACCATCCGCCAAGCCGTGAGGCCAGGCCCGGGAAAGCCCGGTAGGCCGACAAGACAAGTTTCATCTGAGATAAACATGATGGTTATACCCGTAACATCAATATCTGGTTTGAGAGCTCTGAGGCGTGAGTGATGCCATAACACGCCCTACGGCGCTTCTTATGCATTCAACGAGCCTGGGGAATGTGGCTTTCGGACAAAAAGGAATGAGTCCTTTCCGGCTTTTCGCATCCATTCGCCAGGTGTCAATTTATGCCTAATGTTTTTGTTGCATCCTTCTTGAAAGTATGATTAGGACAAGAAGGCGATCACGATAGCAGACCCAACAGCTCTATGTACAGAGTAGCTGGGTCAATAATTTGCTGGCCTTATCCTCCGCTTTGAGGACAAGTCGTCATGCTGACTCAGAGTCTCGCGGTTGTGCTTCGCGCGCTACGAAAAACTAGAGAGCTCACTCAGGAACGACTCCCCTCTAGTAGGAGCTATGCCTTTGCCTTAGAGGCTGGTACGCCGAAAAATATATCGCTAGGCAAGCTGCAGGAGCTTTCAAAGAGCCTTGAGATCACTCCCCTAGCGCTTATGGTGCTGTGCGAGTCTATCGAGAGTGGACAGGACTTTCTGGATGTCATAGGCAAGCTGAAGGAAGAGCTTCGGCAGCTCCGCTCGATCGGCCTAGATGAGGAAATTCGCGAGGAGCAGCGAAGCTCCAGCCTCGTATCAAAAGCTAAAGCTCGCGAAATTGCTGACAGCAAGAGACTCGCTGTTAAGCGTCTCAAAGAGGAAGGTAAATCAAGAAAGGAAGTCTCCGAAGCACTAGGTATTTCAAAGTCTTCAGTCCAGAGATTCTGGGTTTGATTATTTCCAGTTACTCGCCTGGACTCAAGTCAGCGCTGGCTAGATCCGCTGTGTTGAAACCACTAACGGAAAAAAAAGCGAATTGTGTTGGGACAAAGGAAGATGCTAGCCATAGGTGCATGTCAAAGAGCATATGCATGGTTTGTTTTGCCGCAACGATCCGGGTAGTCAGCTCGGCGCACGGGCTGCCATACGAATACTTGGCGCCTGTCACCGCGCGCAAGAACATCAGTGCGCTCGAAAGTGGGAAGATCAACATCCCTGTTGACAAATTGATCGAGCTATCCGCGCCTCTGAAGCTTGACCCTGTGGCCCTTCTAGCCATCAGCATCTCGTTGAGAAATGGTGAGCTCCCCGAAGCTGCTTTAGAACGAGTACGCGTCGTCTTGGAGAATTTTCGATCAGAAGGAGGTTTGGATCTTCTTGAAACGCAGATCGTTGACGACACGCTTGTGCAGCGCTCGCGTGGGAAGCCGGAAGGTTGTAAGCGCCCGGCGAAGTCACCTACCAATCCCCTGCAATAAGGGCGATGTTCTCCTCTTAAAAATACGTGGACACCATTGCCCTTATCATCAGGATCGCCATGCGCCAAAGAACCTCTTACCCCAAACCCCTTAAAGCCCAGATCGTCCAGGAATGCCTGCAACCCGGCGTGTCGCTAGCCAGCGTAGCCCAGCGCCACGGCATCAACGCCAACTTGGTTCGAAAGTGGTTACCTGTTTATCGTGATTGCCAGGCGCCGGCGTTGCCCGCTTTCGTTCCGATCAAACTACCATCCCTACCAACGCCCGATCAGCAAATGTTCGTCACCATCGAGGTGCCTTTCGGCCAGCAGAACCTCACCGTGAAGTGGCCATCTACAGACCCTGTGGGGTGTGCCCGTTTTATCCGTGAGCTTGCTCAATGATCCGCATCGACGCCATTTGGCTCGCTACTGAGCCCATGGATATGCGCGCCGGTACCGAGACTGCTTTGGCCAGAGTCATTACGGTATTTGGTGCGGCGAAGCCGCACTGCGCTTATTTGTTTGCCAATCGACGGGCCAACCGGATGAAAGTGCTGGTACACGACGGGATTGGGGTTTGGTTAGCAGCTCGGCGGTTGAATCAAGGAAAATTTCACTGGCCAGGCACTCGACAAGGTAGCGAGCTGGAACTGGATACTGAACAACTTCAAGCCTTGGTGCTTGGTCTGCCGTGGCAGCGCGTTGGGGCTGGCGGTGCAATCACGATCCTTTAAAAAGTGTAATTAGCGTCTGAGCCTGCTGCCGTAGGCGGTCTGCTTTGGTAAAATCCACGGCATGACTTCCTTGCCCAACCTTGACCAAATGACCCCCGACCAACTGCGCGCGCTCGCTGCGCAGTTGATGTCGAAGGTCGACACCATGGGCAGAAAGATCCATCGCGATCAAACCATCATCGAACAGCTGACTCACGAGATCGCGATCCTCAAGCGGCACAGGTTTGCCAAGCGCAGCGAGCAGATCAGCCCTGAGCAAGGCAGCTTACTCGACGATCTGCTTAACACTGATCTTGAGGCTGTCGACGCTGAGCTGACGGCACTCCAGCCGGCTCCGGCTCCAGAAGAGGTGCGCCAAAAACCAAAGCGCGCACCGCTGCCGCAGCAGTTTCCACGTACCGTCATTCATCACGAACCAGAAAACACCCAGTGCACTTGCGGTTGCCAGCTCCAGCGCATCGGCGAAGACGTCAGCGAGAAGCTGGATTACACGCCGGGCGTGTTCACCGTCGAGCAACACGTACGTGGGAAATGGGCCTGCCGCCGGTGTGAAACGCTGATCCAGGCACCGGTACCGGCCCAAGTGATCGACAAGGGCATCCCGACCGCAGGTCTGCTGGCTCATGTGATGGTGGCGAAGTTCGCTGATCATTTGCCGCTGTATCGGCAGGAGAAAATCTTCGGCCGCGCCGGTTTGGCGATACCGCGCTCCACACTGGCTCAATGGGTTGGGCAAACCGGTGTACAGCTTCAGCCGCTGGTTGATGCCTTGCGAGAAGCCGTTCTGGCGCAGCAAGTTGTCCACGCCGATGAGACGCCGGTGCAAATGCTTGCGCCCGGACAGAAGAAAACGCACCGAGCTTATGTATGGGCTTACTGCACCACACCGTTTTCAGCGCTAAAGGCTGTGGTCTATGACTTCAGTCCGAGCCGCGCCGGTGAGCATGCGCGAAACTTCCTCGGCTCATGGAACGGCAAGCTGGTGTGCGATGACTTTGCTGGTTACAAAGCCGGATTCGAGAAGGGCATGACCGAAATTGGCTGCATGGCCCACGCTCGCCGTAAGTTTTTCGATCTGCACGCAGCGAATAAAAGCCAGTTGGCAGAACAAGCACTGCACTCGATTGGTGGCTTGTACGAAGTTGAGCGCCAAGCGCGAGACATGAGTGACGAGGATCGCTGGCGAATACGACAAGAAAAAGCAACACCATTGGCCAAAGCACTGCACGAATGGATGTTGACCCAGCGCGATCTTGTGCCCAACGGATCAGCGACGGCGAAAGCCTTTGATTACAGTCTTAAACGCTGGATAGCGCTGACGCGCTATCTGGAGGATGGGGCTGTGCCCATAGACAATAATTCGGTCGAGAATCAGATCCGGCCGTGGGCACTGGGGCGTTCCAACTGGTTGTTTGCAGGGTCGCTTCGCAGTGGGAAACGCGCGGCGGCGATCATGAGTCTGATTCAGTCTGCACGTATGAATGGGCATGATCCGTATGCATATCTCAAGGATGTGCTGACGCGGTTGCCGACGCAGCGGGCGAGTGAAATCGATCAGTTGCTGCCGCATACGTGGCAATCGGTTTAATCGCGCAAGACTCATACATTGGGTTGGCCAGGAAGGCGTGCGAGTATAGAGAGAAACCAGGCAATAGCCGGACGACGCCAGCGAGGCCGCCGTCATGATTTCAGGAGTTAAAGCCTCGTGCGTGGAAGTCTCAGGAAGATTCTTCAGGTATATTCTTGGCGCTGCCTATTATTTTGCCGAGGCCTACCGCGGCGGTCTCCACAACTGCATTCAGCCTCTCTTCCTCCCAACCCTCCTTCGCCGCAGCCGACAGGCCAAGCATGGTCACGGAGACATAGTCTACGACGTGGCTAGCAGCGGAGATGCCAGATGCTTCGAGAAACGCCATCACTTTTGCACGATTCTCGTCTGCGATTTGCTTAGCAGCTATTCCCGACTCAGTGGCTCCGGCCTTCGCATGCTCCAGAATAAAACAACCTCGGCGGTTCGGATGAGCGGCGTATGCATGTGCCGCAGCCCTAAGCATGTCCCTAAGTACAGTCTGCGGTGATTTGTCTGGGATCAAAAAGGTGTCGAGTGGCACAACAGTCGCGGAGTAATGCCTCAAAGCATCGTTGAAAAACGCACCCTTGCTGCCGAAGGCCGTATAGAAGCTCGGCGGCGTGATCCCAATCGCTTCGGTCAGCGATGCGACGCTGACATTCTCATAGCCATGCTCGTGGAACAGATGCAGCCCGACCTGGATGGCGTCCTCAAGGACAAATTGGCGCGGTCGCCCGCGGGATCTCTTATTTACGTTAATGACCATTACAGAAACCATTTACTTTGGGGTTTGCGAATACTATAGTGACTACTAACGTAAATATCCACGTCGTCAGGTGGCGCTCTACACGGCAGCCCGTACGCCAATCGCAAGGAAAATCATGCAGCCCTCCCCATCACAGAGTCTGCCCGATGAGGCTCCTACCACGATCTCCGGACTACCCATCGCGGCACTGGCTGGCCTAGCGGCCGCTGGCTTTCTATGCATCGTCACCGAGACATTACCCGCCGGTTTGTTGCCCAGCATCGCCTCTGGACTTCAGATCACTGAGGCTATTGCGGGGCAGCTTGTCGCTGTTTACGCACTTGGATCGCTGTTGGCTGCAATCCCACTCACGAGTCTCACGCAAGGCTTGCGCCGCAGGCCTGTCCTGCTTGCAACGATCATCTGCTTTGTTATCGGCAACACGTTGACCGCGATGGCTGAGTCAATCGGTGTCGTGCTGATCGCACGGTTCATAGCAGGATGTGCGGCAGGTTTAGCGTGGGGAATACTTGCAGGCTACGCACGTAGCATCGTACGTCCCGAACAGACAGGGGCGGCAATGGCGGTCGCGATGGTGGGTGTGCCCCTGGCGCTGTCGCTGGGTGTGCCGTTGGGGACGTTCCTGGGAAGCTTGGTGGGGTGGCGCGGATCGTTTCTGATTCTATCGGCACTTGCTGTCATGTTGATCGGTTGGATCATCGTGAAAGTCCCCGATGCTCCTGGCCGAACAGGCAACAACCGCCCCTCGCTCACTGGCGTCATCAGAACGAAGGGCGTCATACCGATCCTGCTTGTCATCCTGGCCTGGATGACTGCCCACAACATTCTCTACACCTACATCGCGCCGTTCTCAACAGCGTCGCAGTCGCGGGTCGATCTAGTCCTGCTGGCGTTCGGAATCAGTTCGCTTGTTGGCATATGGGTAGTCGGGCGTTGGGTTGACCGGATGCTCCGCCTGATGGTGCTTGCAGCGATCGGGTCATTCGCTTTAACCGCTGCGTTCTTGAGTATCGCTGGAGAACACAGTATCGCGGTCTATCTGGGCGCCGTTGTCTGGGGACTGGGTTTTGGTGGAGCGGGCGCCATGATGCAGACTGCATCAGCTGATGCCGCCGGCGATGGCGTGGACTTGGCCCAGGCAATGGTAACCACTGCGTGGAACCTGGCGATCGCGGCTGGCGGAGCTGTTGGCGGAGCGCTCCTCACTCAAGGTGGTACGTCCACGCTGCCGCCCACTGTGGCCATCCTCGCATTCCTCGCTTTTGTAATAGCACTAGCAGCACGGCGCTACGCCTTTCCTCCCGGTAGTCGCGCTCAACAAGATCGCTGATTGCCCAATCATTTATCGTCCCACCAGGTAAAAAACATGAAGTTCCATGCAATTGCACTAGCCGTTGCTGCGCTCGCTATGGGTGCAACTCAGGCCCACGCAACACAGATCAATCCTGCGCTGCCTCCAGCTGTCAGCGCCACCCAGGCGGAGTTTCCGATACCCGAAGGTTTTACCAGCGCCTACGAAACTGTTGACGGCGTGAAGCTGCATTTCGTACGTGGCGGCAAAGGCCCCCTTGTGCTGCTTGTCCACGGCTTCGGCCAGACATGGTATGAGTGGAATAACCTCATGCCGCAACTCGCGGAACGCTATACGGTCGTAGCAGTCGATCTACCAGGTCTTGGCTTGTCAGCGCCGCCGCAGACTACCTTCACTGGCGTGGATATCTCTGAGTATCTCCACAAGCTAGCCAAGCGGATTAGTGCGAACAAGCCCTTCTATCTCGTCGCCCACGACATTGGTATCTGGAATAGCTATCCAATGGTGGCCCGCCATCCAGAAGATATTGTGAAGGCCGCTTTCATCGAAGCGACAATTCCTGACGACACGCTCTATTCGCTGCCAGCCTTTGTCGCGACCGGAGAAGCACCGGGATGGCACCACAGTTTCTTCGCAGCCTCAGGTCAGTTGGCTGACGCAATGGTCAAAGGTAACGAGCGGTTGTTCCTGACGCATTTCATTCGTCACCATGCCAGTAACCAAGCGGTGTTCACTGATGAACTGGTAGACCGTTACGTGCGGTCATACTCTAAGCCCCAGACCTTCCACCACGCGTTTGAATACTATCGCGCGCTGCCACAATCGATCGCGCAGAACGAGAAGTTGGTAGCGACCAAATTAACACTGCCTGTCCTCGCGGTTGGCGGTGGTGGTAATGGTGGATTCGGGGCCCAGCAGCCCGAAAACATCCGCCGCTACGCCACCAACGTTGAATCGCACGTTTTGCCAGGTTGCGGCCACTGGGTTCCAGAGGAGTGTGCATCAGCGCTCAACCCATTGATCTCTTCCTTCCTGGCTCGGCCCTGAGAGAAGACGTCGTAGTTTCCGGTAGTGTACGGGGGATGGATCGTGTCGGCACGCTTCCGGACACCGCGGCAACCTGATTTCTGCGCGCAGACTCTGACGTGGCTGTCGTTTATGACACTGTAAGCGATGGCCGATCTCAGAGATTATCTGGGGATCTAGCTGCGACGACGGCGGTTGAAATGATTCCAGGAATCGAGGTTGACGCTCACGCCTCCGCACGGCTGTCGTGAACTAAACCACCACTTCGCCGCTGTCTTGACCCTTCCGGCTTCCAGTCTCGCGCCTGCATGCTCCGCTTGCCACAATCACCTTACGTACGAGGCGGCGATGAGCAACCCTAGGCTTACGGAGGTCACTGAGGGGAAAATGGTGTGGTCAAGGTGTATCTACCGGACGCTTACGGAAGGTTACAAGAATGCTCTGGCTATTAAGGAGCTCAAGGAGGCAGGATTCAGCCGGAAGGACGTTATGGAGAAGCTCGGGCTATCCAGGTCTACGGTGTATGGGCATTGGAAAAATAGGGTGGACTCCACTCGCAGATCGCACTGCGAGCATTCACTTGTGCAGGCGTGATGGCTGGAGATATCAATCAGCCAAACTGCTTGCAGAGCCAGAACATACTTGCCATTTGATATACGCTTACGGATTGGTCACCATAAGCAACAAAGAACGCGCCTCATCCTGATCCCGTTCTACTTACCACCTGATACGCTGAGTAACGCCTCAACCACTTAGCAAAAAACAATCGCCCCGGCACCCTAACGATAGGAGATTTCGTTTCACCATCGCAGAACACCGGAAGCAATTGTTAATATAGGTTTATGGCGCTTTCTGCCCAGCCTCTGACTCTAGGACGTCAACCACTCTCTGGAGCTTTTGAACCTCTTTTCGCAGCTCGGCGATAGTGATTTCCTGAGCCTCGCAACGAGCTATGTAATAGTTTTGAGATTCCTGAAAATTTTTACTCTCTCGCTCTTTGCTGAGGAAGCGATCTTCAGCGTCCTTTGCCTGCGTAAACCAGTAGACCACCTCAAGCCGGCTCTTCTCTAGCTTGTCAGTTAGGATGCTTACCGGATCCTCTCGAGTCGCAACCTTCAACTGGCGCGCAGCCGCTACCCGACGTCGTTGCTCCTTGATGTCATCTAACTGATCCTGAGGCCATTCTCTGTTACTGATTGTATTCCTATGAACGCCAGTTAATCGGGCTAACTCAGCAATGGTTGCCCGAAGTGAAGAGTCCGAGCGAATCGATACAATTCCAGCAAGGAGAACTTGCGTAACTTTATCGAAATCCTCTTTGTTGCGTTTGTCAAATGCCTTGTCACTCATCAGTCGATATCCTCGCCAAGATGCAAAAGAACACTTTCAGCTTCTTCTATGGACGCGAGTATCTGCTCTCTGTTGTATATAGATGCAGGGCTATTGAGCGCCTTCCTATTTTGGTCGCGAACTTCGCGCCATTTTCCTAAATGAGCTTTAGTAACGATTGCATTTTGACAACGGACGGGATTACACCGCAGAGATCCAAGGCAGGGCACATTGTCATCAAATTCTTCCGTTTCATTACCATAGCAGAAGCCCGTCCCCACGTTTATGATTCCAAAGCCTTGTTCCGCCATTTGCTCGAAGATTTCCTCTTTCGTGTAGCCAGCTTCAATATACCCTTGAAAAAACTTTTGCACACCCTCCAAATGCTTTTCAGCATGAACGCCTGCATAGTTTCCATTGGGATCAAATTGAGCCTTAATTGCTTCTAACGCAGCCTCACGATGAAGGCTTTGAGCAGTGGGTGACGCTTTAGATTTTCCAGCCGTAAGTTGCAGCCCAATTTCCCCGTAGCCTAGTGTGACCGCGCTGAAAGATTTATTGGGATCAATACCACCAATTGTTTCCTTAAAGTGCTTAAGCTGATGCGAGATAAAAGGAAGCCCTACATCCGCCCGGAAAAGTTGATAAGCCAGCGTATGTCTTAAAGTGTAAGGCGAATAATTCTCCAACAACCGTTCTAGGTTGTCACTATCAAGAAAGCGACCAAAAAATCTGGCCATCATATTTGACAAACCTACAGAGCCATGGGCAATAGGGGTACCAGTCAAAGCTGTCACATTCATGCCTGAAAATACGTAACGGTTTTGCGTAATTCTAGCTAAAATTTTCGCCGCATTGATTGCATCACGCACGATTGGAATAGCAACCCACCAGTCATCGAACAATTTGGAAAACTTATCCTGATTCTTTAGTACATGACTACCGATCAGGTAACACTCATTCACCTTGCTAATACAGGTATCAACCAATACTTCTGATAGCTCCGATGGCCGCATACCAGTGTACTGCGCAATAATATAACAAAGACTTTCTTGAATATACATAATGTACTCAAGAAATTCTTTATCCAAATCTCCCTCAGCCATTTTCTTGGAAGTTCCGCGCTCCACAAGCTGATTAGGTATAATTCTAGACCAAAACTCAGGCAAGACTTCAAATAGATTGTCAATAATTTGTGATGAATGATAATCAGCATTTCGAAGTCGATTGATCACATACAAATCGTAATTACGAGGTGAGAGACTGTATATTTGAGCAAGATTATGCCCCTTTTCGTTTCTACGAAGGAGTGACTGTTTATCTATTACCTCTTCTCCAAGAGCGTCAAGAAAATCCACTACATTTAAAGAGGCCAACAATGAAGCCTTCTCAAAAACCGAGTTCGGCAAAACAAGCCGAGGCTTCTCCTTGGCGTCAGATTTCCTACTGCCAAGATTCTTCCATGGAAGATTTGCCAGATCAACAAATGGAACCTGCCCTCCAAAGACACGCTGCGCAAGAACCGGTGAGCGAACGACCGTAAAGAAAGTATCAATAGAGCCCTCGTAGGTATTTTTGAATTCAACTGACACTTTCTTGTAATGCTCAACCTCGATATCCTTCAACCCTAAAAAATTGTCATTAACAAAAGCTCGTCCATATTTTTTAGAGCATTCTGCGTATAAGGCATCAACAAATGACAATCCTCTTTTGAAAACCCTAATAACCGAATACACCTTAAAGGTCGATTTGCCGGCGCTAATGCCTAGCTCTTGTGGAATCCACAAATAGCTTAAAAAAGCAGCCTTAAACTCCATTATGATTAAAGGCGGAATACTTGAAAACTGATTGAAATCTATATACTGGGCCGAGCCGCGCAGATTCCGAGGTACATCCGGATTATCTAAATTGAAATCCCAAAAGGAATCCCCAAACTTTGACCGCAGTGAAACCGACATCCCTAACAAGCTTTGATAGCGAAAGCTCGAATCCAACATACTGACGAATGCGTCATGCTCGCAAACATCACTTGACGAGATCTGAACGGTGCCTGCTATGGCTTTCAAGTAACCGATTAAATCGAGCCTCCAATTTTGAAAAGATTCGAGCTTCGAGAGATTGACTAGATTCATAGCATCACTCCATCCACTAGGACGCTAGTTTCGACAAATTCTGACAAGCGCCGACCATTCTCTAGCTGTTCAGAACTAAAACTTGAAAATTGAGGATCGAGAATTTTGGACAACACGGAGAGATTTTCACGAATGGTATCAAAATAAGGGGTTTCCATTGCAGCAACCAACTCGATCATACGTAAATAATCGCGCTGCATTGCAAATAAATCTGGCAAATTCGCCTCTGTAATTATCACGTTATTGCACGAAATGCATTTATTATAAAGCTGGCAGGGCTTTTGAGGATTGTATGACTTGAGTTTTTTCATATAATCAGGCGGATTCATTACATCTCGGCAGGCAGCAAGAGGCGTCTTAAAAATAATTTTAGGATCGTGAACTGGCGCTACCGGAATAGCCTGCGCGTCAACCTTCTCCGCTGACATTGCATTAGAATGAAGACTCCTCAGCGCTTGATCCAACTTATCCCGCGCGACCTTGTTAAAATCAAGCTTATCCAGATATCCAAGCGTAGTCGCAATATGCTTATGACCAAGCATCAACTGAATTTGAGGCAGGGGTACTCCATTGTCAATCAACTCACTTACCAAGCTAGGCCTAAATCGCGGAACCAACAAATTGAGCGGCTCACCGAGATCAGCCTTCAACTCATGTCGCTTTACAATATTTTCAAGCATTAGAGCTACGGTATTCTTGTTCGCCGTTTCTAAAGACTTAATCTCTCCAAAAAATTTTCCACTAGAAGAACTAAAAATGAACAACTTATCCTTAACTTCATCAGGAGCATCCGCCCTAAATACTGCTGTAATACTTTTAACATCATCAAAAATTCGCTTAACTTCTTTGGCTTGAGAGACAGACAGCCAAGTAATATCCGCGTGAAATAAATCCATGAAAGCGATTTTCTCACCAGTTGAGCGCTCCTTCCAGTAGCGAAGATATGGCCTACCACCAATTTCACTTTTAAGAACAAAATCTTCCACTCCGAGGCTTGCTATAGACTCAACATTCATCCCGGTAACTTGTGCAATCCGCGCAACGTATGGGGCGATCACGTTAGAGTCTCGTCGATTTAGCACTCCCCAACTCTTGTAGACCGCCTCTAACCCGAGCCTTGATTGAGTAACAATCTTTATGAATGCAGATTCGTACGGGTTGTCAGAGTATTTGTATTGAAATCCAATAGGTACACAGCGCAATTTGTTCTCAAATATCCAGCGCGCGTTTTCCAAAGTTCTTAAACCATGCAGCAGCTCACCATTTACGTCTAACGGATCGACTCCAACTCCGGTGAATTTGTAGGCTTGAGTGAGCATTCGAATTCGCTCTATGTCGCTGGAGATTGCTTGTGAAATACGATTTCGCTCAGACTTGGAATATGGGCGATAAGTTTCGGTATGGCGCCTTACCTTGAATCCTTCCGCTGCATAAAAGGATGAAAATGGAAGCCCTGGAAGTTGAACCGCTGTTTTCAAAGTGATCCTGACGGAGCTCATAATCGAGGTTCCGTACCCCGTAGAAATTTCGTCCTTAAGAATTAAATCCTCCAAATAAGCGCGAACCTGCAATAGCAAATACTCTCCAAGAACTTCCTCGAGTGGCTCAGCACCTGAAAAACCATGATTGACCAAGCACTTGCAGGTATACGTCCATCCCACAAAGTAATTATCTTGGCCAGAATCGCTATGCGACTCCACCGATGCGGAACTAAATAAATGCAAAAGACTGTGAAAAGGCTTCTCCGGCGTCGAATTCACAAGATCAGCTGCAGATGAAAGCGTCATACTTCGCAGCGCTTCAAAGTCAGCGTTCACCCGTTCGGTTTTCACCTTTACTTTAAGGGCGTCAGCGGCAGCGCGCTCCTTCACTGACATGTAGTTATTACTAATTACACCTCGACTGCGGAGATCATCCAAAATCTCATTAAAGGTTTGCCTAGCCAAAGGATAATTTATGACTGCAAAATCATAACCATCCAACTCTGGAATCTTAGCTAAATATTCAGATTTCTTTATCGTCCCCCCAGAAATCGGAATATTTTCTTTTTCATCGTTAGAGAGGCACTCATACCAATTTAAAAATCTTCTACGCCACTCACAGGCTATACCGCTATGCCCTGGAACAACGATATTTTCAGCGATCATTGCGTCGATCACTGGCTGAGTGAGATGAATGTTGGTAAGGGCAGTTGTCGTACCTACCCCCGCACCCTCAGCCACTGATTTGACGGTGATAGCCATTTCTTTTCGAATGTTGAGAGGCAAAGCAAGCAACTTCGCTCGACTACTTGTAACGCTGCCCACCCAAGTGGTTATCAAACTCTCAGCGCGGCCCGTTTGTTCTGCCTTGCTCATTTCTTCGCCCTCGCATCTATCGAGAGGCGGGTCGTGGAAGACAGCTGCTCCATATCAAACGCTTTGGAGGCAGCGTCTGAGTTCGTGCCACATACCGCATTCAAAAGGCTTGCAGGCACTTGGGTGTACATTTCAGTCGTTTTCAAGTCCGCGTGCCCCAAAGACTTCTGCAGCATCGCCAAGCGCTCTAAATAGTCCTCCCCGATGTCCTTGCTGTTGAGCAGAGCGTAGGCATAACCATGGCGAAGTTTATGGGGCGAGATTGACTTCCCGAGTCGAAGCGACTGTATTGCTCGCTTGGACACTCGGTTGAGCAAGGCGCTGATGGAATTGGCGGTGTAGGGCTCCCCATGAGCATTCAGGAATGCAGGCGCTTCGTCTTTAGGAAACTTTCGGCTGTGACGTTTGTAGATCGCGGAGGCGTGATAACGCTTGATACGCTCCAGAGTGGCAGGGCTAACAATGCTCATACGCTCTTTGATTTGGTCTCCTCCGCCTTTGCTCCCATTGATATGAAGCAAGCAATAATTGGTCGGAACGCCTAGAGGTCTCGGGTCAGCTGGGGAGATTGCTTGGCCCAATCTGATCGATTCATCTATAGGTGTTCTCGTAACTCTTGGGACTTCAGAACGGCGAACTCCACCGTCAAAAATAAACTGCAGCAAACACCGCTCACGCTCATAGGGAGTTGATTCAATCAAAATCTTGAGGTCGGGCAATGAGCAGGATTTTACTAGTGTGGATTTTGGGGCAGGCGAGATCAGACCAGCTGTATAAGGGTCATCAGTCCGGTAGGCTGGGCGGTCGTCTCGTGCAACACATAGAAACTTTGAAATAAAGGACAGAGTCGATGCATCCCGATTGCGAATAGTTTTAGAACCCAACTCCTGACTCTGCATCTCGGACACGTATTGACGAAGGACTGGTCGACCCACATGGAGGAATTTTTCATCGCGCTCCCAGGCAGATAGCTCTCGTCGACCATTCAGGAACTCCTGGCAGTATTCCAAGTTGCGCCCATAGGTAAGCGCTGTCTGCAAAGCGAATTTTTTGGTAACTAGTTTTTCGCTCAGAAATGAAGAAATCAGTGGCAACAGACGTTCATTCTCATCGAACACCCCCGCCCCGCTGACAGTCACAACTCCCTTAACCGTCTCGACGCCCTCGTTGAGCATGGACTCACCGAGATCCAGAAATTTCCCTCTCACCGCAATTACCGTCATGACACCACCACCTTAGAAAAAAGCCCGCGCACTATACACAATGTGCATTTCTATGTGGTCACAATAAACAAAGGCTTCAGGAGGTTTCCCGTTGCAATTCGTTACGTAGTGTGCATTTCTAGAAAGGGGTTATAAAATCAGCCAGTTGATCGCCAGTGTTGGGTCGGAGCTTTTGACGAAGGCGTTGCTGATGCGCGAATCGAGCGCGGGATTCTTGCTGCCGTTGACCGCGACGCTGTGGTAGTTCTCCAGGTATTGCAGGGTGTTGACGGTGTTTTCGCTGTACAGCACGCCGACCGACTGACCGTGTTGCAGGCTGGCGTTGCTGCCGCCAACGGGCAGGAAATGGCAGGTTTGCGGCTCGGCAGCATAAACCGGGGCGGTGGCGGCGACACCGCCGCTGAGTGCAGCGACAAGGGCCAGGACAGTTGAAATTCTCATCGCGCAGTTCCTTCAGAACCAAAATCGGTATGTCGCCATCCTCCTCCGATGCTGAAAAAACCAGAACTCGCTATTTGTGATGTTCACTATCGATTGAACGAATGGTCACGTAACAGCTACGAGAAACCCTGTGGTGAGGGGGCTTGCCCCCTCGCCACAGTGCAATTCACGCTGGCAAATCTTAGCGAGTCTGCAGAGGTCCGATCTCAACCACCCCGCCCTGCAACCGCACCGGCCAGACGCGCAAGCGCTGCTGCGGGTATTCCAGGCAACTGCCGTCCTCGAGGCGAAAGTGCTGTTTGTAGATTGGCGAGGCGACCACCAGGTCACCCTTGATGTTGCCAATCAAGCCGCGCCCGATCACATTCGCCCCGGATTGCGGGTCATGGTTGTCGATGGCGTAGAGGGTTTTGCCCTCGGCGCCCGGCAAATAGAACAGCGCCACTTGCGCGCCGTCGAGCCAGACCACGACGCCGGAATTGCTCACTAGATCTTGTTGTTCGCAGACCGGTTGCCAAGTGGCGGCGGTGTCGATGGCGGGTGCGCGTTGGGGGATGGAAAGGCTCATCAGGCAATCTCCTCGGTGAGCGGAATCAGGTTGAGTTCGGCGGCCATGATCGGGCGCCGTTGGCCGCGTTCCTGAACAAAATGGATGTCCGGGTCCGGGCGTTTATCGTTGACGAAGGTGCGGAAGCGCTTGAGTTTTTCCGGGTCTTTGAGGGCGTTGGCCCATTCGCATTCGTAGCGATCGACGACCAACTGCATCTGCGCTTCGAGTTCGGCGCCGAGCCCGAGGCTGTCTTCGATGATTACTTCTTTGAGGAAATCCAGACCGCCCTCCAGGCTCTCGCGCCACACCGAGGTGCGCTGCAATTTGTCGGCGGTGCGGATGTAGAACATCAGGAAACGGTCGATGTAGCGGATCAGCGTGTCATCGTCGAGGTCGGTGGCGAACAACTCGGCATGACGCGGACGCATGCCGCCGTTGCCGGAGATGTAAAGGTTCCAGCCCTTTTCGGTGGCAATCACGCCGACGTCTTTGCTCTGTGCTTCGGCGCATTCGCGAGTGCAACCGGACACGGCGAATTTGAGTTTGTGCGGCGAGCGCAGGCCTTTGTAGCGGTCTTCGATCAGCAGGGCCATTTTCACGCTGTCCTGCACACCGTAACGGCACCAGGTGCTGCCGACGCAGGATTTCACCGTGCGCGTGGATTTGCCGTAAGCGTGGCCGGTTTCGAAACCGGCTTCGATCAGCTCGCTCCAGATCTCCGGCAATTCATGCAACTGCGCGCCGAACAGGTCGATGCGCTGGCCGCCGGTGATTTTGGTGTAGAGGTCGTACTTTTTCGCCACCACGCCAATCGCGATCAGTTTGTCGGCGGTGATCTCGCCGCCGGGGATGCGCGGCACCACCGAATACGTGCCGTTTTTCTGCATGTTGGCCATGAAGGTGTCGTTGGTGTCCTGCAACGGCACCAGCGACGCATCCATGATCGGCTGGTTCCAGCACGACGCGAGAATCGAGCCCACCGCCGGTTTGCACACGTCGCAACCGGTGTGGCCACGCCCGTGTTTGGCGAGCAATTCTTCGAAGGTGAGCACGCCCTCAACGCGCACCAGCGCATAGAGTTCCTGACGCGTGTAGGCGAAATGTTCGCACAGGCTTTTGTCGACGCTGACGCCACGGGCAATCAACTCGTGCTCGAAAACCTGTTTGAGCAGGCCGGCGCATCCGCCGCAACCGGTGCCGGCCTTGGTCTGCGCTTTGAGCAAACCGAGGTCGGTGCAGCCGCCGTCAATTGCTGAACAGATCGAGCCTTTGCTGACGTTGTGGCACGAGCAGACCGTAGCGCTTTGCGGCAATGCGCCGGGGCCGAGGGTCGGCGCGCCTGCGGACGACGGCAGGATCAGACTGGCCGGTTCCGCCGGCAAGGCAATCGCGTTCTGCACGTATTGCAGCAGCGTGTCGTAGTAGCTGTTGTCGCCGACCAGCACCGCGCCGATCACGTGTTTGCCGCTGGCATCGACCACCAGACGCCGGTAGCTGGCGCTCGCTTCGTCGATGAACTGATAACTGCGCGCGCCCGGCGTGTGGGCGTGGGCATCGCCGATGGAGCCGACGTCAACGCCGAGCAATTTGAGTTTGGTCGACATGTCCGCGCCAAGGAACGGCTCGGCGCCCTGCTTGCATAACTGCGCGGCCACCCCGCGGGCCATTTGGTAACCCGGCGCAACGAGGCCGAACAGGCTGCCGTTCCACGCCGCGCATTCGCCGATGGCGTAAATGTTCGGGTCGCTGCTGAGGCATTCGTCGTTGATCACTACGCCGCCGCGCGGGCCGATGTCCAACGCGCAGTCGCGGGCCAACGCGTCCCGTGCGCGGATCCCGGCGGAGAACACAATCAGGTCGGTTTCGAGGAATTCGTCATTGGCAAAATTCATCCGGTAGCGGTAATCCTCGCCAGCGCTGATCGACTGCGTGGCGCGGGACAAGTGCACGCCGACGCCGAGTCGCTCGATTTGCGCCTTCAGTGCCAGACCGCCGAAGTCATCCAGTTGCACCGGCATCAAGCGTGGGGCGAACTCGACGACGTGCGCTTCCAGCCCCAGGCTCTTGAGGGCATTGGCCGCTTCCAGACCGAGCAAACCACCGCCGACCACCACTCCGCGCCGCGCATTGGCCGCTGCCGCACGGATGGCGTCGAGGTCTTCGAGCGTGCGATAGACCAGCCGCGAGTCACCTTCGGCGCCATCAATCGGCGGCACGAACGGGTACGAGCCGGTGGCCAATACCAACTTGTCGTAGGCCACGCAACCCTGCGCGGTAATCACCTCGCGGCGCTCGCGATCAATCTGCAGAATCGGCACGCCCAAGTGCAGCGTGACGCCCGGCGTCTGGTACAGCGACGCATCCGACAGCGCCAGCGACTCGGCATCGCGGCCGGTGAAGTACTCGGAAAGATGCACGCGGTCGTAGGCACGCATCGGCTCCTCGCTGAAGACGTGCAGCCGATAGTCCGCCAGCGCTCCGCGCTCGATCAGTTGTTCGACACAATGATGTCCGACCATGCCATTGCCGATCACGATCAGCGTTTGCAGTTTGTTCAACGCGGCAACATTGGAATTCATAAGAAGCACCCTTGCACGGCCAATCACGGTTCAAAAAGCAAAAAAAAACGCCTGAAACCTTGCGGTTCCAGGCGTCTTTGCCTGTTCTTTTGCGGTGTTGTGATCAGGCATCTATGCCTGCTCCACCGATGTTGCCCACGACCTGTTGGCCATTCGATCGTCGTTGACCGAGGGGGCGACCCAACGCGTATTCGCAATGGGTTTGCCTGAGGACTTGCAGCGTTTGTGCCAATCGCCGCGCCCCCCTTGAAACCGGGCGACTCGGCGATTTATCGCGATAGCCCTCGATGCTGCGGCGCGAGGATTGCGCTTCCGACTGGTGCACGGCGCTATAAAAAAGTGCATCGATTACAGCTTGAGCCAGCGCTTCCAATTGCCGCGCGTTCAACCCCGGCCCGCTGATTTACCGGCGTTGAACACTGATCATCGTTTATGGCGCGTGACTTGCTAATAACACCTCAAAGCAGTCAACGCTGATTGCCCACCTACGACAAAGACGCCGTGTAATCCCCGTTTGCATAACGGAGGGTCACATGGCGTTTTTTTTGTTTTCGGGTTGGGCAGGCCAAGCAACAGATCGAGGGGCGAAAATGACGGACACCAGCGTACGCAGCATCTGTCCCTATTGTGGCGTGGGTTGCGGCATCGTCATGCAGGTCGAAAACAACCGCGTTATCAAGGTCACGGGTGACAAAACGCACCCGAGCAATTTCGGCCGGCTGTGCACCAAAGGCACGACTTGCGGCCAGGCGATTGCCGAATCGGGACGCATGGAAAACGCCTTTTTGCGCCAGGAGCGCAGTCGCGATCCGGTGCAGATTGGCATCGATGAAGCGATCAACGAAACCGCCAGCCGCCTGCGCAATCTGCTGGATCGCCACGGCCCGGACGCGCTGGCGTTTTATGTCTCGGGGCAAATGTCGCTGGAAGCGCAATACCTGATCAACAAGTTGGCCAAGGGTTTCGTGCGCACTCACAACATCGAATCCAACTCGCGGCTGTGCATGGCCAGCGCCGGCAGCGGCTACAAACTCTCGCTCGGTTCCGACGGGCCGCCGGGCTCGTATGAGGATTTCGACCACGCCGAGGTGTTCCTGGTGATCGGCGCGAACATGGCCGACTGTCACCCGATTCTGTTCCTGCGCATGATGGATCGGGTCAAGGCTGGGGCGAAGTTGATCGTGGTTGATCCGCGGCGCAACGCCACCGCAGACAAGGCCGGTTTGTTCCTGCAAATCAAACCCGGCACCGACCTCGCGTTGCTCAATGGCTTGCTGCATCTGCTGGTGAAAAACGGCCACACCGACCCGGACTTTATCGCGTCCTTTACCGAAGGTTGGGAAGCGCTGCCGGCGTTCCTCGAAGACTATTCGCCGAGCGCCGTCGCCGAGATTACCGGCCTGCGCGAAGCCGATATTCGTCAGGCCGCCGAATGGATTGGCGCTGCGGCCGAGTGGATGAGTTGCTGGACCATGGGCCTCAACCAGAGCACCCACGGCACCTGGAACACCAACGCGCTGTGCAATTTGCACCTGGCCACCGGCGCCATTTGCCGGCCGGGCAGCGGGCCGTTTTCCCTGACCGGACAGCCCAACGCCATGGGCGGCCGCGAGATGGGCTACATGGGCCCGGGCCTGCCTGGTCAGCGTTCGGTGCTGGTCGAAGCCGATCGCGCATTTATTGAAGACTTGTGGCAAATCCCTCGCGATAGCCTGCCGCGCACGGTGAGTGGCGGCACGGTGGCGATGTTCGAACAGATGCGCGCCGGGCAGATCAAGGCGTGCTGGATCATCTGCACCAACCCGGTCGCCTCGGCGCCGAATCGCCAGACCGTCATCGAAGGTTTGCAGAACGCCGAACTGGTGATCACCCAGGACGCTTTTCTCGACACCGAGACCAATCGCTACGCCGACATTTTGCTGCCCGGCGCGCTGTGGGCCGAGGCCGAAGGCGTAATGATCAACTCTGAGCGCAACCTGACGCTGATGCAAAAAGCCGTGGATGCGCCTGGCGAATCAATGCCCGACTGGCAAATCATCGCCAAAGTCGCGTGCGCCATGGGCTTCGCCGAGGCCTTCAGTTACAGCTCGGCGTCGCAGGTATTTGAAGAGATCAAACGCGCCTGGAACCCGAAGACCGGGTATGACATTCGCGGCGCGAGTTATGCGCGTTTGCGCGAGAGCCCAGTGCAATGGCCGTGCGCCGCCGACGCGGCTGCGTGGCGTAATCCGATTCGTTATCTGAACGATGGCGTGAGTCAACAGTTGAAGATTGATGACGACGGCAGTCGCCCGGCCATCGTGTTCGCCACCGAGCGCGGCAAGGGGATTTTCTTCGCCCGACCGCACTTGTCGCCGGCAGAAATGCCCAATGAGCAGTTCCCGTTTGTGCTGAATACCGGGCGTCTGCAGCACCAGTGGCACACGCTGACCAAGACCGGCAAAGTCGCGACGCTGAACAAACTGAATCCGGGGCCTTTCGTTGAAATCCACCCGGAAGACGCCGCCAGCCTTGGGATCAAGGACAAGGATCACCTCGATATTCGTTCGTTGCGTGGTCGCGCGGTGCTGCCGGCGGTGGTCACGGACCGGGTGCGTCAGGGCAACTGTTTTGCGCCGTTTCACTGGAACGATGTGTTTGGCGAAAACCTGGCGATCAACGCGGTGACCAACGATGCCGTCGACCCGATTTCGCTGCAGCCGGAATTCAAGTTCTGCGCGGTCGCGCTGCAGCGCGTCGAACTGATCGAGCATCAGTTTCTGCACGTCGCGACGCCTTCAGACATTGACCTTGCCGGTGCAACTGAGGAACTGCCCATGCCGTGCATCGAGGCTTTTGCCGAGCTCGCCGGCATCAATCGCCAGCCTTCGCCGCAACTGAACGACAGTGAACGCACCTACCTCGCCGGTTTTATCAGCGGCCTGCAATCGACTGCCGGGCGCCAGGCCGCTGGTGTCCCTGCCCTGCCCGCCAACGCGCCGATGGCCGAGGGCACGCGGTTATGGCTGGACGGCTTGCTCGGCGGCTTGTTCAGCCGGGTGCAAAGTGCCGTGGCGCCGGGTGTGTTGGCCGACGATAACCGGCCGACGGTGACGATGTTGTGGGCCTCGCAAACCGGTAACGCCGAAGCACTGGCGCAGCGTTTTGCCGCGCGGTTGCGCGAAGAAGGCATCGCCGTGGAATTGAGCGCGATGGCCGATTTCCCGGCGAGCAAACTGGCGGACACGCAGACGTTGGCGCTGATCAGCAGCACTTTCGGTGACGGCGATCCGCCGGACAATGGCGAGGGTTTCTGGCACACCTTGAGCCGCGCCGAAACGCGTCTGGAATCGCTGCGTTTCGCCGTGCTGGCGCTGGGCGATCCGAACTACGAGCAGTTCTGCCACCACGGCAAACAACTCGATCAACGCTTGCAGGAACTTGGCGCCACGCGGCTGCTGGATCGGGTCGATTGCGATACCGAGTTTGAAGAACGCGCGCAGGCCTGGCTGAAGCAGTTTCATCAATTGCTGAAACCGGCGCAGGCGTTGAGTGCCGGTGTCGTCGCGAGCCCGATTGAAGCGCCCGGCAAAAGCAATCCTTACGCTTCGCGGCTGCTGAATAATCTGCACTTGAATCAGCAGAGCCTGCATAAAGAAACGCGGATGTTTTCGCTGGATCTGGCCGATTCCGGATTGCGCTACGAGGCCGGCGATGCCTTGGGCGTGTGGCCGCGCAACTGTCCGGAACTGGTCGACGAAGTGCTCGCGCTCACGCGGCTTGGCGCGGACACCTGCGTGACTGTCGACAAACTCGGCGATGTCGGACTGCGTCAGGCGCTCACCGAGCACTTTGAGATTGCCCGGCCGAATCGCGAAACCCTGGCGTTTATCGCCGAGCGCAGCGCCAATCCACAGCTGAAACAGTTGCTGAGTTGTGAGCGCAAGGAGGAATTGAAGGCTTGGCTCTGGGGCCGGCAATTGGCGGACGTGCTGCAGGCGTTTCCGATTGAGTGCTCGGCGGCTGAGCTGCTGGGCGCGCTGAAACGTCTGCAACCACGGTTGTATTCGATTGCTTCCAGCGCCAAGGCGCATCCCGAGGAAGTGCATTTGACCGTGGCAGCGGTGCGCTACGGCAAACGCAAAGGCGTGTCGTCAACCTTCCTTGCCGACCGCGTGGCCAGCGGCGAAGTCCCGGTGTTCGTGCAGCCAACCCGGCACTTTCGCGCACCCAGCGACGGCAACGTGCCGATGATCATGATCGGCCCCGGCACCGGCGTGGCGCCGTTTCGCGGCTTCCTGCAAGAACGTCGCGCCCGTGGCGATCAGGGTCGCAACTGGCTGTTCTTCGGCGAACAACACGCTGCCAGCGATTTTTACTACCGCGAAGAATTGCAAGGCATGCAGCACGACGGCCTGCTGACGCAACTGAGCCTGGCCTTCTCCCGCGATCAGCCACAGAAGATTTACGTGCAGGACCGGATCAGAGAACAAGGCGCCGAATTGTGGCGCTGGCTGCAGGACGGCGCCCAGCTGTATGTCTGCGGCGACGCGAGTCAGATGGCCAAGGATGTCGACCGGGTGCTGCACGAGGTGGCGCAGGAGCACGGTGGGTTAAGTGCCGAAAATGCCGCGAATTACTGGCGGCAGATGAGTGAGCAGAAGCGCTATTTGCGCGATGTTTATTGAGTTGGGGTTAGGGTTACACCTCACCTCCCTGCCCCGCCATTAGCCAACCACCGCCCCTGTGGCGAGCGAGCTTGCTCGCGCTGGAGCGCGCAGCGGTCCCCTGTTTTTGGGGCTGCTGCACATTTGCGCAGGATTGATAAAAGGTCGGGGTTGGGGCGTGAGGCTTACGAACGCAACACGCCTATCGCGCGGCGATATTTCTCGACGCGTTCCAGATCGTCCCACGAAGGCTGGGCGATTCGTGACAGGTCGCTGTTTTCTTCCAGATCGGCGAGTTTGACCACTCGGCCGATCGGGTTCAGCGCGGCGCGTTCGACGAAGGCTTCATAGGTTTCGCCCGGTATTTTGGTGACGGACTGGATCGCTTCCAGCACCGCTTCGCTGAACCCTTCCTGTCGCAACGCGTCGAGGCTGATGCCGGTGTCTTCGACCACGTCGTGGAGCACGGCGACGATACGCTCCTCCAGGGTGCTCACCCGCAGCATCACTTTCAGCGGATGCAGAATGTAAGGCGATCCGCCCTTGTCGACCTGCCCTTCATGCGCAGCCGCAGCGATAGCAATCGCGCGTTCCAATGTCTGGCTCATCTTGGTTTTCCTGAAGGTAAGTTCCGCATCCAAAGGCCAGCACCGCTCCCGAAAATCGTCTGATCGTGGGCAATACTGGCAATATCGGCGCTTTTGACGATACTTCTGTGCGCTTATCTAACAACAAAAATAAAGGACTGAACATGTCTGAACTGCAACTGCACCCCAAAGCCGCGCAATCCTTGAGCCAATGGCACACGATGATTCGCACCGGCGACCTGCAAGCCTTGCCCTCGTTGCTCGCCCCTGACGCGGTGTTTCGCTCGCCCATGGCGCACACGCCTTACCCCGGCGCGGCGGTGGTTTCGATGATTCTGAACACGGTGTTCGGGGTGTTCGAGAACTTTGCCTACCACCGCGAACTGGCGACCGCCGATGGCTTGAATGTGGTGCTGGAATTCAGCGCCAGCGTGAGTGGCAAACAGCTGAAGGGCATCGACATGATCCGTTTCAATGAGGACGGAAAAATTGTCGAGTTCGAGGTAATGGTCCGCCCGTTGAGCGGTCTGCAAGCCCTCGGCGCGGAGATGGGCCAGCGGCTGGGGGCATACCTGGCGGCAAGCAAAGCCTGAACCAACAAAACTGCATAGTGACCACCTGTGGCGAGGGGGCTTGCCCCCGTTCGGCTGCGCAGCAGTCGTAAATCCAGGCAACCGTTTCTTTCATGGGGAAGCTGGGGGTCGCTGCGCAACCCAACGGGGGCAAGCCCCCTCGCCACAGGATTTATGGCAGCAGGTCGAGCGAGATGCTGCGCAAAACGAATTGAACCCCAGACCCGCTGCTGTTTTCGAAACTCTATAGCGCTGTCCCTCCTCCGAGGAAAGCGCTCCCTGGAGGAAATCCCGATGAACAGTAGACTGCCGCTTCTGTTTTTTATCGCCAGCCTCAGCCCGGCACTTGCCATGGCTGAAGGTTGTGATGTGCAAACCCGATCACAAAGCCCTTCCGTGCCCGCGGTCGAATCGCATACCTGCTACGAGTACGAAGGCATGCCGGTGAACTCCATCGACTGGTCGTGCAGCAACGAAAGCAAGGAAATGATCAGCAGCACCAAGAAAAAAGTCGAGCATTGCGCCGATCGTTATCAAGCCACCTGCGTGGCCACGTTGACCCAGGAATCCCTGGCCAACCCGCATTCCACCAGCAAAGACAAAAACGCCAAATCGCTGAACATCCCCGACAACGCCCAAGTCACGACGTACTACTACGGCGCCGAACACATCGATCAGGCGCGGATCGATTGCGAATCGGGCGGCGGCAACTGGAAAACCAAATAGCTTCGGTTCAAGGGGACCGTTTAAAGCGTTTAAAGGAACAGATTTATTTGTCTGGAAAATAAATCTGTCCTTTTAATGTTGATACACCAACCCGCCGCACAGCCGCGCGCAAACCCTCTGCATCCGTTATTTATGCTCAGTTCCCAGCTTAATAATATTTTACCGATACCAGGGTGAACCCTAGTCTTGAGCCCAAGAGATGGCAGGTCATAACCGACCTGACTCCCACTTCGAAGGGTATTGAGATGACCACAGATAAAATAAAAACAGACACGTTGATCGTCGGCGCCGGTCAGGCTGGCGTGGCCATGAGTGAACACCTGAGCAAACTCGGCGTGCCGCATCTGGTGCTGGAACGCAGCCGCATTGCCGAACGCTGGCGCACCGGGCGGTGGGATTCGTTGGTGGCCAACGGTCCGGCCTGGCACGACCGCTTTCCAGGGCTTGAGTTTGACGACGTCAGCCCCGACGGTTTTGCCCCGAAAGAGCGGGTCGCCGATTACTTCGAAGCCTATGCGAAAAAATTCAACGCACCGATTCGCACCGGCGTTGAAGTGAAGAAAGTCCAGCGCAACGTCGGTCGTCCCGGCTTCACCATCGAAACCTCGGAAGGCGTGATCGAAGCCAATCGCGTAGTCGCGGCCACCGGGCCGTTCCAGCGCCCGGTGATCCCGCCGATTGCACCGAAAGACGCACCGTTCACGCAGCTTCACTCGGCCGACTATCGCAACCCGCAGCAACTGCCGGAAGGCGCGGTGCTGGTGGTGGGCGCCGGTTCGTCCGGGGTGCAGATTGCCGATGAATTGCAGCGCAGCGGCAAAAAAGTCTACCTCTCGGTTGGCGCCCACGACCGCCCTCCTCGCGCTTACCGCAACCGAGATTTCTGCTGGTGGCTGGGCGTGCTCGGCGAGTGGGATCAAGCGGCGATGAAACCTGGCCGTGAGCACGTGACCATCGCCGTCAGCGGCGCCCACGGTGGCAAAACCGTGGACTTCCGTGGCCTCGCCCATCGTGGCATGACCCTGGTGGGCCTGACCCAGGCGTTCGATGGCAGCGTCGCGACGTTCCAGCCGAACCTGTCCGAGAACCTCGCGCGCGGCGACGAAAACTACCGCGCGCTGCTGGATGCCGCCGACGCTTACAT
>NZ_MKGS01000185.1:0-29810 GCF_002836905.1 Pseudomonas sp. 43NM1
ACGCTTACATCGAGCGCAATGGCCTCGACCTGCCGGAAGAACCGGAAGCGCGGATTACCTTTGCCGATCCCGAGTGCGTGACCAAGCCGATCCTGCAACTCGACCTGGTCGAGGCTGGCGTGACGTCGATCATCTGGGCCACCGGTTTTGCCACCGATTACAGCTGGCTGCAGGTTGACGCGTTCGACGCCAACGGCAAACCGCAGCATCAACGCGGGGTGTCGAGCGAGGCCGGGGTGTATTTCCTCGGGTTGCCGTGGCAGTCGCGGCGCGGCTCGTCGTTTATCTGGGGCGTCTGGCACGACGCCAAATATGTCGCCGACCACATCGCCATCCAGCGTTCGTACCTGGACTACCGCGATGCCGACGAGCGTCAGGCCGACAGCCTGCCTGCCGCCACGAAAACCACCGTCAGCGCTTAATTCTTTTTCAGGAGCTTCACATGTCCACGCCCACTCACACCCGTATTCGCATGTTCAACACCAAGGAAACTTACCCGAACCAAAGCCTGGATAACGACCTGTGCCAAGCCGTGCGCGCTGGCAACACGGTGTATGTCCGGGGCCAGGTCGGCACCGATTTTGACGGCAAACTGTTCGGCCTCGGCGACCCGCGCGCGCAAACCGAGCAGGCGATGCGCAACGTCAAACAGTTGCTGGAAGAGGCTGGCAGCGACCTTAGCCACATCGTCAAAACCACCACTTACCTGATCGACCCGCGCTACCGCGAGCCGGTTTATCAGGAAGTCGGCAAGTGGCTGAAAGGCGTGTTTCCGATTTCGACCGGGCTGGTGGTGTCCGCGCTGGGGCAGCCGCAGTGGTTGATGGAGATTGATGTGATTGCGGTGATTCCTGAGTAAGCAGCGAAACCGCGTCGCGGCCTTCGCGGGCAAGCCTCCCGCCTACAGGGGTAATGCGTTCCCTTGTAGGAGCGAGGCTTGCCCGCGAAGAGGCCCGCCCAGAAATCGACTCGCCAGGCCTGAACTCTCTCCAGCCTGAAAAAGGAGCAAAACCATGACCTTTTCCATCACCGCTCGCTGCCCCGACACCGGCCAACTCGGCATCGCCATCAGTTCTTCCAGCATCGCCGTCGGCGCGCGTTGCCCGTGGTTGTTGCCGGGGGTCGGCGCGGTCTCGACGCAAAACATAACCCTGCCGTCGCTCGGCCCGGACACGCTCGCGCTCATGGAGCAAGGCCTCGCGCCCGCCGAAGCGCTGGACAAGGTGCTGACACGCAACGGCTACAGTCAATACCGGCAAATCACCGCAATCGACCACCTCGGGCGCACCGCGCATTTCAGCGGCGCGCAGACCTTGGGCATGCACAATGCGGTGTCTGGCGAACACTGCGTGGCGGCCGGCAACATGCTCGCCGAGCGTTCGGTAATCGAGGCGATGGTCGAGGCGTTCGAGCATGGCGAAGGGCAGCTCGCCGACCGTTTGCTCGCGGCGATGCACGCTGCGATTGCGGCCGGCGGTGAAGCCGGGCCGGTGCATTCGGCGGCGATGGTGGTGGTCGGCGAGCTGACCTGGCCGATCATCAATCTGCGCGTCGATTGGGCCGATGAAGACCCGATCGGTCAGTTGCAGAAACTCTGGGACGCCTATCGCCCGCAGGTTCAGGACTACATCGACCGCGCCCTCGCCCCGGACAAATCCCCGGGCTATGGCGTCGCCGGAGACGAGCGATGAGCCACAGCCGCGACTTGCTTGCCACGCTGGTGGGGTTCGACACCACCAGCCGCGAATCCAATCTGCAACTGATCGAATTCGTCCGCAATTATCTCGCCGGTTTCGACGTGCCGTGCGAGCTGGTCTACAACGATGAGCGCAGCAAGGCCAATCTGTTCGCGACCATTGGCCCGGCGCAGCTGCCGGGCATCGTTTTGTCCGGGCACACCGACGTGGTGCCGGTCGATGGCCAGCCGTGGAGTGTCGCGCCGTTCGAATTGAGCGAGCGCGATGGCAAGCTTTACGGGCGCGGCACCGCCGACATGAAAGGCTACATCGCTTGCGTTTTGGCGCTGGTTCCGGCGCTGGTGGAGGCGACGCTGAAACGGCCGGTGCACATTGCGCTGTCCTACGATGAAGAAGTCGGCTGCCTCGGCGTGCGCTCTTTGTTGAAAGCCTTGGAGCAGCGCCCGGTCAAACCGATGTTGTGCATCATCGGCGAGCCGACCGAGCTGAAACCGGTGCTCGGGCACAAGGGCAAACTGGCGATGCGCTGCGACATTCACGGCGAAGCCTGCCATTCGGCCTACGCGCCGCTAGGCGTGAACGCGATTGAATACGCTGCCGAGCTGATCGGCGAACTCGGGCGAATCGGTCAGCGCCTGAAAGCCCCGGAGCATCACGACGCGCGTTTTGATCCACCGTTCAGCACCGTGCAAACCGGGGTCATATCTGGCGGCAAGGCGCTGAACATCGTTCCCGCCGATTGCCGTTTCGATTTCGAGATCCGCGCCCTGCCCTCGCATGATCCGAGCGAAGTTGCGCAGGCGCTGCAAAGCTACGCCGAGCAACACGTGTTGCCACGCATGCGCGCGGTCAGTGAGCAGAGCGCTATCCGTTTCAGCGAGTTGTCGGCGTATCCCGGTCTGGCTACCGACGCGCGCAGTGAAGCGGCGGAACTGATCGCGGCGTTTTCCGGTTCGCGGGAGTTCGGCACCGTGGCGTTTGGCACTGAAGGCGGCTTGTTTGATGCGGCGGGGATTCCCACGGTGGTGTGCGGGCCGGGCAGCATGGAGCAGGGGCACAAACCGGACGAATTTGTCAGCCTCGCGCAGTTGCACGGTTGCGATGCAATGCTGCAGCGGCTGCTGCTGTCGATCAGCGCCTGAGGTCCGGCCAGCGTCTCAGGTATACAGTCGGGCCAGTTCTTCCTGGCAATAATCGACGAACAACTGCACCGGTTTGGTCAGTTGCGCCCTCCTCAACCACGCCGCTGACAAGCCGGAGCCGGTCACGGTTTCGGCCAGCGGCACGCACACGACTTTCTGCCCGTCGTAGGTGTATGGCGAAAACGGTTTGGTCACGAGGATCGAGAAGCCAAAACCGCGCCCGACCATACCGCGCACCATCTCGATAGACGGTGAGCTGAAGACGATGTGCGGGGTTAAACCGCGTTCTTCGAAAATGCTCACGAAGTAGGTCCGGCTCGGCACTACGTCAAGCAGAATCATCGGTTCCAGCACCAGATCATCGAGCGACACTTTAGCTTGCTGGGCGAAGCGATGGTCAGCCGGGAGCAACGCGTAAGGCTGCTGCGGCGGCATCAGCGCGACGGTTTCGATGGTGCTGTCGAGGTCGTGTTCGAAGAGCATTGCGAGGTCGATGCTGCCGGCGGTCAGGGCCTGGACCAGTTCCTGTTGCTCGCCGTCGCGAATGCGGATTTCCACGCCCGGCCAGCGCTCCTTGAAACCGGCGATCAAACGCGGCAGGTACAGCGGCGCGACGGTTTCGAAGCAGCCGATATCGATTTGCCCGGCGACCACGTCGTTGTCCGCCAGCGCGTTTTGCTCGAATTCGTGGGCGACCCGCAGCAGTTCCAGCGCCTTGCGGTAGAAGCGCGAGCCGCTCGGCGTCAGCGAAACGCCCTGGGCGTGGTGGCGGATAAACAGCTGCACGCCGAAGCTTTCTTCCAGGTGTTTGATGGCCGTCGACACCGACGGCTGGGCGATGTAGAGCTTGCGCGAAGCCTCCGCCACGCTGCCGCACTCGGCGGTGGTGACGAAATAGCGCAACTGTCGCAAGTTATAAGCGGCCATGCAGACCTCCTGAAAAAAACACCCCAAACACCTGCCCTGCACACACCTGTCCTGGAATATCTGCAGGAGCAAGCCTTGCTCCCACAAGAGGCAGCGCTGGCTGGTTGAACCGCGAGAACACCACACCCGGAACATACCGGAGCAGGGAAAACCCGGGGCATATATTTTTTAAGGTTTGAAGCAACAAACTTACTAATTTATCTATGCCGGTGCTTTGCACATGATCACTCCAACAAGAAAAGCGTCGTTCACGCGGCGCTCACCGAAGTACGTCCACGTACTCACTTTGCCTTGGAGTTCGCCATGGTCACCACTGCAACAACCTCCGCCCCGCTTATCGAGAAACACACGATTGGCTACGTGCCACCGGAAGATCGCCATGGAAAGGTCCGGGATTTGTTCACGCTCTGGTTCGGCGGCAACATCGCGCCGCTACCCATCGTCACCGGCGCCCTCGGCGTGCAACTGTTTCACCTGAACCTGGTGTGGGGCATTGTCGCGATTCTGGTCGGGCATCTGGTCGGCGGCGTGCTGATGGCGCTGCACTCGGCGCAAGGCCCGCAAATGGGCATCCCGCAGATGATCCAGAGCCGCGCCCAGTTCGGCTCGCTCGGTGCGCTGTTGGTAGTGCTGATCGCCGGCATCATGTACATCGGTTTCTTCGCCTCCAACATCGTCCTCGCCGGCAAGTCGCTGCACGGCGTGGTCGACAGCGTGCCAGTGCCGGTCGGCATCGTTATCGGCGCGCTCGGTTCGGGGATCATCGGCATCATCGGCTATCGCTTCATTCACGTGCTCAACCGCATCGGCACCTGGGTGCTCGGTGCCGGCATCGTGCTCGGTTTCGGCTACATCTTTACCCACGTGCAGACCGCCGACTTCCTCACCCGCGGCAGTTTCAACATCTCCGGTTGGCTGGCCACGGTGTCGCTGGCAGCGCTTTGGCAAATCGCTTTCGCCCCTTACGTCTCCGACTATTCGCGTTACCTGCCGGCGGACGTGCCGGTCGCCTCAACGTTCTGGACCACCTATCTGGGCACCGTGCTCGGTTCAAGTCTGTCGTTCATCTTCGGCGCCGTTGCCGTGTTGGCGACGCCAATCGGCATGGACACCATGGACGCGGTCAAACTCGCCACCGGCTCCATCGGCCCGTTGATGCTGGTGTTGTTCCTGCTCAGCGTCATCAGCCACAACGCCCTCAACCTCTACGGCGCGGTGCTGTCGCTGATCACCCTGGTGCAAACCTTCGCCTATCGCTGGATCCCGACCGCCAAGAGCCGCGCCGTGATCTCTGTGATTGTTCTCGGCGGCTGCTGCTTCGCGGCGGTCGGCGCTTCGGCGGATTTCATCGGCCACTTCGTCGACATGGTGTTGGTGCTGCTGGTGGTGTTGGTGCCGTGGACCGCGATCAACCTGATCGACTTCTATGCGATCCATAAAGGTCAGTACGACATCGACTCGATCTTCCACGTCGATGGCGGCATTTATGGTCGCTACAACCCGCAGGCGCTGCTGGCCTATGCGATCGGCATCATCGTGCAAATCCCGTTCATGAACACCCCGCTGTACGTCGGGCCGATTTCCGAACACATCAATGGCGCCGACCTGTCGTGGCTGGTCGGCCTGTTAGTGACGTCGCCGCTGTATTTCTGGCTGGCGAACCGCGACACGGCGTACAAACGTCGCTTGTCCACCGGCAAACTGGCGAGCGGCATGTAATTCGTCACTGTTTCCAACCTGAAAAACCCGCACATGCTGCGGGTTTTTCTCGTTTCAGGGTGCGGTGCGAGAGATGCCTGCACGCAAGTGACTGCCGAGTCGTTTTAAGGCTGGGCATTCGCGTAGCAACCTGCAACCCGCACCGATGATCAAACTTGAACGTCCGCATTTTTCATCAGTCAGTGATCCCTGTATCAAGACTTTCGTACAGACGATTGAAGCAATCGGTCGTCGATGGCAATGTTTTGGAAAATTTTTTTGTTTCGCAAACAGGAGTGCGCGATGCGCCAGACTGATCAGGATTTCAACTATTGGTGGAACACCTCCGGCCCGTGGGTAGAAGAGCCCAACGTGCGCCGAAGTGGCACCAGCGGCGTGCAGCGCGTCACGCATGACGGCACCACTGTTTACGTCAAACGCCAGACCGGCCACCTGTTTCGCAGCCTCAAATACCCGTTCGGCCGCCCGACCGTGCTGCGCGAAGGCAAGGCCTTGTCCAAACTGCAGGAACTCGGCGTGCCCGCGCCCCAGCCGATTTTCTACAGCGCCAAGAAGGTCGACGGCGTTTGGCAGGGCCTGTTGGTGACCAAGGACTTGAACGGTTTTCAGGACCTCGACACCTGGTACGACAATGGCGGGCAAGCCCGTTTGAGCGAACACGAACACCTGCAATTGCTCGAACGTCTGGCGACCCTGCTGGCCAGAATGCATTTGGGCCGCTGGCAGCACGGCTGCATGCGTTCCAAACATGTTTTCATCAAGGAACGGAACACCGCTGCAGGTATCGAGGTGGAACTGGCGTTGCTCGATCTGGAGAAATCCCACGGCCGCGCCACCACTCTGAGCGCCGCCCGTCACGATATTCCGCAACTGCGCCGGCATTCGTACTGGAGCGTGGCGGAGTGGCGAACGTTCCTCGCCTGCTATGAAAAGATTCTCGGCCAGCCCCTCGGCAGCGACGTCCACGCAAACGTGCAACCGCGACGCCGGGCATTAAGCTAAGATTTGCCGCTCCAAAGGTTCGCGGACCTGCCAATGTGCACCGGAACGCTCAATGCAAACGAGGGAAAGACAATGCAGCACGTCACGCCGAACCGCTTTATAACGGGCCTGTTCGCCCTGTTGCTGCTCTGCGTGACGTTGCCGGCCTTCGCTCAGCCCGACCCCGCGCAGCAAAGCAATTCGCGCAGCCTGCCGGAGCTGACGGAAACCGCGAGCCTGGACGACCTGAACAATCAGCTCGACCTGATCCGTCAGAAAGTCTCGGTCAGCGCCAACGACGACTTGCTGTCGAGTCTGCGCCAGGCTGCGTTGCAGGTGCAAAAGCAGGCTGACAGCCTGACCTCGCAGCAAACCACCGACATTGAGCACCTCGACGAGCAGATCAACATTCTCGGCCCGGTTGAACGCGACGAAGCGCCGACCATCAGCAGTCAACGCAAAGCGCTGACCGCACAAAAGAACCGCCTGATCAGTGACCAAAAGCAGACCAGCGGCTTGAGCCAATCGGCCCGTGACCTGGCTACGCAGATCTTCAGCTTGCGCCGCAGCCTCTTCGACTCGCAAATCAGTACACGCTCGGCGAGCCCGCTGAGCACCGAATTCTGGTCGAGCATCATTCGCCCGACCGACGACGATCTGGGGCGTCTGCAAGGCCTGCTCAAAGACGTCAAAAACGTTTTCACCACCGCCATGGCACCCGGCAATCGCCTGCAATTCATCGCCGTGGTGCTCGGCGCGCTGTTGATTTGGGTGGTCGGCCGACGCTTGCTCGAATCGTTGCTGATCCGCTTGATGATCCGCTGGTTGCCTGAAGGTCGGCTGCGCCGCAGCGCATTGGCACTCGCCGTCGGGCTGGCGACCATCCTGACCATCGGCGCCGCGACCGCGCTGCTGATCTGGGGCATCACCAGCAACGCCGCGCCGTCCGCCGATGTTCTCAACCTGCTCAACCAGTTGCAGACGCTGATCATTTTCTGCGCCTTCATCGTTGGCCTCGGCCGCGCGTTGTTGATGCTCTCGCACCCGTCCTGGCGCTTGCCGCAGATTCCTGACCAGATCGCTACCGCCATGGGCCAATTCCCTGTGGTGCTGGCGCTGGCGCTGATGCTCATCGGCACCCAGGAACGGATCAACAGTGTGATCGCCAGCAGCCTGGCGCTGACCGTAGCGGTCAACGGCCTGACCGCGCTGGCCGTGTCGCTGGTGTTTTTCTTCGCCCTGCTGCGCTATCGCCGCACCCGGCGCAAATTTGAGCTGGAACGCCTCGCCGGTTTTGCCGGGCTGATCCCGTTTGTCGTCGCGGTGTGGGTTGGCTTCAGCCTGCTGGCGTTGCTCGCCGGTTACCTGACGCTGGCGTATTTCCTGACGGTGAAACTGCTGTGGATCAGCGTGGTGTCAGCCACGGCTTATCTGCTGATCGCCTGCTTCGGTGACCTCTGCGAAACCCTGCTTTCACCCAAGCAGCCCGGCGGTCTGGCGCTCGGCGCAGCACTCGGTTTGTCGCCGCGCCACCAGGCGCAGGCAAGCACGGTATTGGCGGGGATCGGCCGCACGTTGCTGTTGTTCACCGCAGTTTTACTCGCCTTCCTGCCGTCCGGTTCCAGCCCCGGCGAATTGCTCGAAAGCTTCACCCGGATGGATCTGCGCAACAAACCGCTGGGTAACCTGAACATCGTTCCCGGCGACATTCTGCTCGCGCTGATTCTGCTGGTCGCCGGTCTGCTCGGCATCCGCGCACTCAAGGAATGGCTGGGCGACAAGCTGCTTCCAGAAACCAACATGGACGCCGGCATGCGCGCCTCGCTGGTGACGCTGGTCGGTTACATCGGCGTGGTGCTGGTGGTGATGGTCGTGCTGTCGACCCTGCGCATCAGCCTGACCAACCTGACCTGGGTGGTCAGTGCGCTGTCGGTCGGTATCGGTTTTGGCCTGCAAGCCATCGTGCAGAACTTCATCTCCGGCCTGATCCTGCTCACCGAACGCCCGGTCAAAGTCGGCGATTGGGTCAGCCTGGCAGGCGTCGAGGGCGACATCCGCCGGATCAACGTGCGCGCTACCGAAATCCAAATGGCCGACCGCTCGACGGTGATCGTGCCGAACTCGCAATTCATCACGCAAAACGTGCGCAACGTGACGATGGGCAACGCGCTGGGCGTGGTCGGCATCACCCTGACCTTGCCGCTGGAAACTGACGTGCTGAAGATTCGTGAATTGCTGATGGACGCTTTCACCGAACACGAAGCCGTGCTGGACAACCCCGCACCCTCGGTAACTTTCAAAGACCTGACCACCGCCGGGCTGGTCATCAGCGTCAGCGGCTACGTCAACAGCCCGCGCACCGTTGGCGGCACCCGCAGCGACCTGCTGTTCACCGTCCTCAGCCGACTGCGCGACATGGGCATCGCCCTGTCGTCGCCGCAAAGCATGATGCTGATCAGCGAAGGCGTCGAAAAAACCCCACCCGTGGTCGAGTAATCCGCGCAACGGGCGCTCGACTCAATCCTCCGAGCGCCCTCGCCCTTCACGGTCGCCCACGTAATGCCTGCCGAGCGCAAACGCCGGCAGCCACGACTCGCGGCGCACCGTCCAACTTTCGTAAGTGGGCTGCAACTGATCCGGCGCATCCAGCGCACCGAGGTTCACTTCGACTTCGTCACCGCTGCGATTGAACACCGACGAGCCGCAACGCGGACAGAAACACCGTCCGGCGTAATCCCGCGTTTCACCCTCAATCGTCACCGCCTCCTGCGGAAAAATCGCCGACGCATGAAACAGCGCGCCGTGGTACTTGCGGCAGTCCAGACAATGGCAGAGGCCGACTCGATACGGGCGGCCCGTCGCCTCGAATCGCACATCGCCGCAGAGGCAACCACCGGTAAATCGGTCCATGCCGGGCTCCTTTTGATCAGCCGTTGAGGAATGATTAAAAGTAGCAGTGGTTGGCTGGAGTTGGCTGGGGGTTGGCTGGGGTTGGCTGCGCGTGCGGCGAATGGGGGGATCTGCTGCTGTGAGTCGAGCTGATATCATTCGCGCAATTACAAGCTTGGGTGGAAATCATGAACCGTCGAAAGAAAATTCAGCAACTGTTGAAGGCTCACGCGAAGAAGGCCAGCTCCAAATTGGCGCCGGTGAACAAAGATAAATACGTGAGTAAGGCGGATCGGGCGAAGTTGGAAGCTGAGGCTGAGGCGAACCAGGGGGCTGGGGTTTCTGGTTCTGATGAAGGTTGAGTGCTGAGGCGGTTATTGCCTGCTGATATTTGGGTGAGTGCCAAGTAGTAGCCGTTGCAATCGCGCAGGCCGAACTATTGGGAGCCGTAAGGCATGTACTGAAATGTTTTCGCGGCGGGCAGCGTTCGGCCAAGAGCTACCGTTCCAGAAATGCAGCTTCTGAACCATTTCAGACATCAATTCACGGGCCACTGGTATAGATGAGCACAGCTATGAATGCTGCGAATGGAGATAGCAGAATCAGGCCTCCGACGACAACTGCCCAGCCCCAGGCAAAACCACTCTCTCCCTTGAAACGTCCGCCACTCAGCAAGCCCAACACAAACACGCCAATTCGATGAGCTATCAAATCGATAATGAAGTCCATTGGCCCTTTCTCCTTGCCGGTTTTCCATGAGACATCAGAACGTCAGCTTCTGGCCGATTTCTGCCTGTTGCGAAGAGCTGTAATCGATCCATTGCATAAACTCATGACGTCAGGACAAAGGGGCAAGACGCGGTTCCGACCAATACAGACGTTTGAATCACTTGTGAAATGTGACATCACTCATCCAAATTTTTACGGTTTTTTTACAGTAGGTGTTTTTACCCGCAACGATACTGGCCGCGATTTTTTAGATGGTCCATGTGCCAAGCATTTTTTATGGCCCCAGCAAATCGTATTGCCCAAGGATGGCGTGCACTTTCTCCACCGTAATTTGAGAGACGCGACCCTTGAGCGAAACAGTGACCAGTACCCATGCAGATTCCCAATCCAAAACGTCAGGAGTGGGCTTGCTTGTCGCCGCTGTCGGCGTGGTTTACGGGGATATTGGCACCAGCCCCCTTTACACACTGAAAGAAGTATTTTCCGGCCACTATGGAGTCCAGGTAAATCACGACGGAGTGCTAGGCATTCTGTCGTTGATCTTTTGGTCACTGATTTGGGTCGTCTCGATCAAATACGTGCTGTTTATTCTGCGTGCCAACAATCAGGGTGAAGGCGGCATCATGGCGTTGACGGCGTTAGCCCGCCGCGCCGCAGCACCCTATCCGCACATGAGCAAGGTACTGGTTCTGCTCGGCCTGTTCGGCGCGGCACTTTTTTACGGGGACAGCATGATCACCCCAGCTATTTCGGTGCTATCGGCAGTTGAGGGGTTACAGCTAGCGTTTGACGGAATAGAGCACTGGGTGGTGCCCTTGTCAGTGATCGTGCTGGTGGCGCTGTTCCTGATACAGAAACATGGCACGGCTCGAATCGGCACCCTGTTTGGCCCGGTTATGGTGCTGTGGTTCGTGGTGTTGGGCGTGCTCGGAATCTACGGCATTTTGCAGCGGCCCGAAGTGCTGCAAGCGCTTAACCCTGCTTGGGCAGTGCAGTTCTTCGTCGTTCATCCGGGAATGGGTGTAGCAATTTTGGGTGCCGTCGTGTTGGCATTGACCGGTGCTGAAGCGCTGTATGCGGACATGGGCCACTTTGGTCGCAAACCGATTTCCCGTGCCTGGTTCATTCTTGTGTTGCCGGGGCTGGTGCTCAATTATTTTGGACAAGGTGCCCTCATCCTGGAGAACCCGGAGGCGGTGCGCAATCCGTTCTATCTGCTCGCGCCGAGCTGGGCATTGCTGCCGATGGTCGCACTGTCCACACTTGCGACCATCATCGCTTCTCAAGCAGTAATCTCTGGTGCTTTCTCCCTGACGCGCCAGGCAATCCAGCTTGGTTACGTCCCTCGGATGTTCATCCAGCACACCTCCAGCCAGGAACAGGGGCAGATTTATATCGGTACGGTTAACTGGGCGTTGATGGTCGGTGTTGTTCTGCTGGTGATCGGCTTCGAGTCGTCCAGTGCCTTGGCCGCTGCCTATGGGGTCGCTGTGACGGGCACCATGTTGATCACCACCATTCTGTCTTCGGCGGTTGTCCTGCTCCTCTGGAAAACGCCCCGCTGGCTGGCCATTCCGATGCTGTTCGGTTTTCTACTGGTAGACAGCCTGTACTTCGCCGCCAATGCGCCGAAGATTTTCCAGGGCGGTGCGTTTCCGGTGATCGCCGGTATTGGCCTGTTTGTTTTGATGACCACTTGGAAAAGGGGGCGAAAGATCATCGTCGAGCGGTTGGATGAGACCGCGCTGCCTCTGCCGATGTTTATCAGCAGTATCCGTTCACAACCGCCGCATCGGGTGCAGGGAACTGCGGTTTTTCTGACGGCCAGGGCCGATGCTGTTCCTCATGCTCTACTGCACAATCTGCTGCACAACCAAGTGCTGCACGAGCAAGTGGTATTGCTCACTGTAGTGTCCGAAGACAGTCCTCGGGTCACAGCCGACCGACGTTTTGAGGTTGAAGCGTATGGCGAAGGGTTCTTTCGGGTCAGTCTCCACTTCGGTTTCATGGAGGAGCCCGATGTACCCATGGCCTTAAGTCTTTGTCATTTGAATGAGTTGGATTTCAGCGCGATGCGCACGACTTACTTCCTCAGCCGGGAGACGGTGATCCCAACCAAGCGTATTGGTATGGCGCGCTGGCGAGAGGGCCTGTTCGCGTTTCTGCTGAAGAATGCCAATAGCAACCTGAAATACTTCAAGTTGCCGTTGAATCGGGTGATAGAGCTGGGTACGCAGGTCGAGATGTAAAAAACCACCAAGCAAGCCCGCATTGGCGGGCTTGTTGTATTCGGCAGAATATCCGTGCGTCGTGAATGACTGCTTTTGGCCGATTGCTGCCGTTCGTGCCCGGTGGCTTCCGGCCAAAAGCAAACGCGCAAAGATGGCAAGAATTGCAAAATTGGGGGCAGACCAAAAATCTGTCCCCTTTTTTCTTGGGGCAGACCACGAACATCTCCCGCTCTATAGGCCAAATGAGCCATCGAGTAACCCCGCATCGCGCAAAAACAGGCCCGGTCCGCAGGGTTGCGAGGGAAATGGCCCCCGCTGTTGTTGCAGGACTCGGACCATTACCTGCGGCCCGCGCCTAACCAAGGGCCATTTCTCGCAGCAACGCGGCTCGCGATGAAACGGCAACAGACCCTAGAGCTGAAAGCGCGAGATGTTCTCTCGCAATGTCACGCTGGTGCGTGCCAGTCCTTCGCTTTCCTGCTGAGCGCTGCGGAAGGCTGCAGCGGATTGCTCGGCGCTTTCGCTGACGGTCACGATGCCCCGGCTGATCTGCTCGGCAACGGTACTCTGCTGCTCGGCGGCAGCAGCGATTTGGTGGTTCATGCCGTTGATCCGCTCGATCATGGCTACGATCGTGCTTACCGCGTCACCGGCCTCGGAAACGCCGGACACCGACTGCGCACTGGAGTGCTTGCAGCGTTGCATATGCTCCGAGGTCTCGTCGGCAATTTTCTGCAGACTGGCGATCAGCCCCTCAATTTCGGAGGTGGCCTTCTGGGTGCGCTGTGCAAGACTGCGCACCTCGTCGGCTACCACCGCAAAGCCGCGTCCGGCCTCGCCAGCACGGGCAGCTTCGATGGCTGCATTGAGGGCCAGCAGGTTGGTCTGGTCGGCCACCGACTTGATCACTTCAAGCACGCCGCCGATATTGCCGGTTTCATTCTTCAGCCGGCCCATGGCCATGTTGGACTGTTCGATTGTCTCGGCCAGCTCGCCGATCATGTTGACGGCATCTTTGGCCTTTTGCTGGCTGTACAGGGCCGCGCTATCGGCCTCGCTCGCGGCACTGGCGGCGGATTCGGCATTGCGCGCGACATCTTGCACGGTGGCGGCCATTTGGTGAACGGCGGTGACGATCTGCTCGACCTCGCACTGTGCCATGGCCACGCTTTCGGCATTTCTCATGCTCGATTGGCTAAGCTCCTGGCTGGATTCGGCCACAGTCTGTGAGGAGAGGTTTATGCCCTTGGTCATGTCCCACAGGTTCTCCTGCATGCTCAGCAGGGCGGCCATTATGCTGGCTTGTGGTGGTTCAATCGTGCGCTCGCTAGCACGCAAATCGCCTTGGGCAACTCGTTGGGCGAGCTGGTTGAGTTCACTCGGTTCTGCACCCAGCGCGCGCAGCAGGTTGCGGCTGATGACGTAGCCCAGTACCGCTGCTAGCAAGACGGCCAGCGCAGAAATGGCGAGTAGCAGGTTGCGTTGTGACAGATAGTTAGCCTCATTTTCGCTGACCTGCAGGTCGGCCTTCTGGTTGGTGTAGCGCAGGTATTCGCCAATTGCCTGGGTCAGCTCGGCCAGTAATGGTGTGCACTGCTCGCTGACCATGCGCAGGGCCTCGTCGTTTTCACCCTTGAACAGGTGTTCGGCAATGGTCTGCGCTACCGGTTTGTAGCGGCTCTCGACCTGCTCGATGGTTGAGAGTAGTTCACGTGCTTTGGGCGACACATCATTTTGGCTATCAATTGCTTGGCGTAGCGCGGCGAGGCTGCTGGCCACCATTTGTTCATTGGCGGCAATAGCGCCCCGCTGAAGTCCTCTCGCGGTGACATTGCTGTTCAAGGCAATGTTACGCAGGGCAATCGCGCGCTGGGCGGCGGCGTCGTTCAGTGTGTTGGCCAGGCGGGTGCTTGCATTAACGCCATTAACGTAGAGAAAAAAGTCCTTGTTGCTATTAGCCAAGGCATACAGCGAGATAGCGGCGATCAGCAACATAAACGCGAGCAGGCTGGCATAGCCGGCATAGAGGCTGGTCCGTGTAGAGAGCCGAGGAGTGTGCGATGGCATGATGTACCTGCGTAATGGGAGAAGCGATTTAGGGACACCTGCAGGGTATGTATTTGCCCTTCTCCGCATCCTGCGCAGGTATTTTTTTGTTCGACGGCAACGAGCAGCGGCGTTATTTCCTGGCTAGTTGAAACTTGTACAAGCGTCTATGCCTGTACAAGTCTTGTACAGCTATATTGGCGTGATGTCGTCATGACATCACTCAGCCCGATGAACGGTCAGTAACGTCCGGTTTCTGGCACTCGCGAGAAATAGAGGTCGTGCTATTGGGCTGACTACTGTTTTGCGGCGATACAGCTCAAGGCCATCTTTGGGCCGATAGAATCCTGCGAGCGCTGTAAAGACGTGTAGCGCTATGTCTGTATAGGTACCCTGGATGGGTGAGCTAGGCCGCGCTAATTGTGAGCATTCGCTGCGCTAGGGGCTGCTGCCGATTCATCGCGAGCCGCGTTGCTGCGAGAAATGGCTCCCGGTTATGGGGGGCGAGTTCATTCTCGGATCTCCATGCGAGATGGCGGGGAAGATTTGGCGAACGTGCGGCGAGAGTGTTATGCAAATAGCGCGCGATGGGTTGACTGCCCCACTTGCGGGACATTCATGCCGACTGGGCGAGCATGAGAGGGACTAGCGGATTGATCGACATGAACGTCTGATTGGTCGATTTTGCCAGCTTATAAGCCACAAGTTATCTCCGACGTTAATGTCTACTTTTGGCCGAAAGCAGACGCTGACAGCCATTCCCACTCCATGCCCCCAGTCAAGAACCCGGACCGGTCATTTCATCGTCGGTCAGGGTGTTGATAAGCAGACGTCCCGAATCGACCATAGGCCCACTCCCAACAACTCGCGCGGAAGCAGTATCCCCGCCATGATTGCCCGATTCCACAATCCCGTTGATACGCGTTTCGGCTGGGGCTGGTTGATCGCATTGAGGACTTGCTGGGCGCGCGGCTGGTGTATGTGATCGAAGATGTGCAGCCCAATCCCGACGTTGCCCAGTTGCGTGGTACTTACGAGCGATTTTGGCAAGAGGCCGGCGAGTGTGACGCGGTGATAGGGGTCGGTGGTGGCAGTGCAATTGATACGGCGAAGGTGTTGATCGTCGGCACGGAATCGGGTCGTTTTGATGAATTGCCCGCTTTGCTGGCGACCGGTAAATCCTTCGTTCCGGCGCGCAGCAAGGTTCTGATTGCGGCGCCGACCACGGCTGGCCGTCATTGATCTGAATACCGCATCCGTCCCTGGGGCGGCCTGTTTCGCGGACAGCTCCAGCCGCTTCACAGCGCCCGAAATCGTCGCTCGAAATCATTCGCCAACTGTTCCAGCGTGACGCTGCCCAAGCGATCAATCAGCAATGCTTGCGCCGCGTCAAACGCTTCGGTGAGCGCGGCATTCACCGCTTGTTCGACCAGGCATTGCGGATGGTCGGTCGATAAACCGATGGCGAACAGCGAGGACGAGCCCAGCGCCTGGTGGATGTCCAGCAGGGTCATTTCTGCCAGCGGTTTCGCCAGCGACCACCCCCCCCTGTGGCCCTTTTCCGAGCGCACATAACCCTCTTTTTTCAGCAGTGCCATGGTCCGCCGAACCACCACCGGATTGGTGCCGAGCATCTGCGCGATGGTGTCGGACGTGGCCGGTTGGTCGTGGCGCGCCATGTGGATCAGCACGTGCAGCATGCGCGACAGGCGCGTGTCATTTCTCATCGATGCGGTTTCCTGAATGTGCGCCGGCGAGTATCGCTCGATACAGCATAAGTTACGAGACTGTTGACACGCCAACTTCATGTAACTTACGTTGTGTCTAGATTTCTTCGAGCAGGTCGAAGATCGACGGAGACTGATTCATGACTTACGACGTGATCATCGTTGGCGGCAGCTATTCCGGCATTTCCGCAGGTTTGCAATTGGCCCGGGCGCGGCGGAAGGTGTTGATCATCGATGCCGGTCTACGCCGCAACCGCTTCGCCAACAGCTCCCACGGATTTCTTGGCCAGGATGGCCGCGACCCCGGGGCGATAGCCGACGAGGCTCGCGCGCAATTGCTGGCGTATCCAACCGTGGAGTGGCTTTCGCAGCCCGCCGTCGAGGCAACGCGCGGCGATGATGGATACGTGATCACCGTCGCAAACGGCGAACAATTCGCAGCGCGGCGCTTGATTCTCGCCACGGGCGTGGTCGATGAACTGCCAGACATTCCCGGGCTGGCGGAGCGCTGGGGGCGGCGTGTGTTTCATTGCCCGTATTGCCACGGCTATGAATTGGACGGCGGGCAGATTGGCGTGTTGGCGGCGTCGCCAATGGCTATCCATCACGCGCTGATGTTGCCGGACTGGGGGCCAACCACACTGTTGCTCAACGAAGTGTTCGAACCGGATGCCGAGCAGTTGGCCGCGCTGGCCAAGCGTGGCGTGACGCTAGTGACCGAACCCGTATTGTCGATCGGCGGCGAACACGCCGAGGTGACTCTCGCCAGCGGTCGTGTGCTGAAATTCGCAGGATTGTTCACCCAGCCTCGGACGCGCATGAGCAGTCCGTTGGCGGCGCAATTGGGGTGCGAATTTGAGGTCGGGCCGACGGGGGATTTCATCAAGGTCGATGCGATGCGCGAAACCAGCGTAACCGGCGTGTTTGCCTGCGGAGATGCGGCGATAGGTGCGGGCAACGTCGCTATTGCGGTGGGTGACGGCGCACGTACCGGCGGCGCGGCGCATCAATCGCTGATGTTTCGCTGAACCCACGACGTTCATTCATCCGAAAAGCAAAAAAGCCCGGCTGATGAGGCCGGGCTTTTCGTCGAGTCTTACGCTGGAACCATGCATTCAGACTGCACGGCGTTCGAGCAGACGTTCTGCGCCACCTTCGGCAACCAGATTGCCTTTCAGACGATCCGAACCATCCGCTGCGACGGCATCGCTGAACAGCGGGTCGGTTTGCGTAGCAGCGGCAACCGCGTCGCTGAACAGTGGATCGGTTTGCGTAGCCGCGGCGACCGCGTCGCTGAACAGGCGATCCGAATTATCCGCTACTGCGCGTTTTTCCAGCAGGCGATCAGCGCCACCTTCGGCAACACGGTTCTGCATCAGACGATCCGAGCCGCCTTCAGCGACCACAGGTTGGGCAGGAGTCGCTGCGAAAGCATTCAATGCGAAGATCGAGAAAGCGATGCCGAGGATGGTTTGGCGTTTCATTATCGTGCGCTCCGTGGAGTGGTTTGGAATGGAGCCGATCTTACGCCGCGGTGCTGATATGAGAACTTCATTGAGTTAATGGTTGTTATTGATTCGATTAATGACTGGAGAATTGGGCGACTTCTTCCTTCTCCAAGCAGCGGTATGCCGTGGCAGCGCTGTATGAATCATCCAAGATGCATGACGTGAGTAGCACGGTCCTCATTCGACCGTTGAAATCCGCAACGCAGATAAAATGCGTCGCCCTCGGGGGTATCGGTTGATAGGCGTAGCACATTAAATTGCTGACTAGCGCGCTCGACTAGCGTGGCTACCAGCAATTGTCCAACGTGCTGTCCGCGTGCTGAAGCTGCGACATACAACCTGCGCAACCTGCCGGTCTCAGTTGGCGCATAGGGGTCAACGGTAATGCCACCAATCCCTATCAGGTTATCGCTCTGATAGGCTGCCATCAGGCACTCACCCGGCGCATCGAAGCGGTTAATTCCGCTATGCCATTCCTCAATCAAGCGAGTGAGGAAGCGGAATCCTTCGGCGACCGCTTCTCTCTCCAGCGCGGCGATTTGCACCGGAAGATGCAGGATCTGTTGAATCTGGATCTGTCGCATTGATCATCCGTGAAATGAAAAGAAGCCAGTTGGCAGAAAGAATGTATCGACGCGAACTTCAGTCATGCCGGTTTCGGCCTACTGCGATACCCGCGACAACACATCAACAACACCCGCAACCATCGTCTCAGCACTCTCCACCCCATCAACACGCAACACCGGCGCCTTCTGCCGGGATAACCAAGCCTCGTGCCAAGCTCGATTGCGTCCTGAAAAATCGGGATCGTCGTACTGCGAAGCCCACTCGCGAAAGGCCACATGTATCTCGTGCATGTCTCCGCCCGGGGCTATCCGATCGCCGAAGCGCTGCGTTTCCCGTGCGGCCAGGCGTTCAAGGCGAATCGGCGTCGGCGTCACGACAAACACAATCAGATCGGCAGGAGCAATCAGCGCCTCTACCCAGCCCATACATGAGCCGCTCAGCACCCAATCTTCGTCAGCGAATTTTTGCTGGATTAGCGACACGCGCTCTTCGGCAGGTCGTTTGGTGGTGAAAGGCGGATTGGTCGGCATCCAGTAAAAATCATCGACATCGACATGCCGTACACCGAGCAGCGTTGCGAGGTTTTGCCCCAGCGTGGTCACGCCCGCACACGAGGCACCTGTGATGTACATCCGCATTTTTTCCTCCATGAATATGAGCCGATTTTGACGTCGGCAAGATATCGCATACCTCGCCTCAGTGCCGCACTCAAACTTCGCAAAACCCTCAAAGCAACCGATCAGTGGCAGAATCCCTGCAACTTGATCGTTTTGGAGACCAGCATGCTTCGTGTATTTGAACGAAGACTCGACCCCTTCCCACCTGACGAAGTGCCACCGCCACCCGCTGGCCTGGCCCGGTTCCTATGGGCCTGCACGCGCGGCGCTCGCGGTTACATCCTGGCGCTGGCGCTGCTGAGTGCCGGTGTGTCGGTTTACGAAGCGTGGCTGTTTTCATTTCTGGGACAGATCGTCGACCTGCTCTCGACCTGGCAGGCCGGCGGTGAAGCGGCGGCGCAGGAAAGTCGCGTGTTGTGGGGCATGGGCATTGTCATGGTGACCAGCGTCGGGCTGGTGGCGTTGCGCACGATGCTCCAGCACCAAGTATTGGCGATCAACTTGCCGTTGCGGCTGCGCTGGGATTTCCACCGGCTGATGCTGCGACAAAGCCTCTCGTTTTTTTCCGATGAATTCTCCGGCCGCGTCACCACCAAGGTCATGCAGACTGCGCTGGCGGTGCGCGATGTGCTGTTCACGATGATCGAAATCCTGCCGGGGATCGGCGTGTATTTCATCGCGATCATCGCGCTGGCTGGCGGTTTCGCGTTGAAGCTGATCCTGCCCTTCATGGCCTGGTTCGTGTTGTTCGGCTTGGCCATGTGGTATTTCGTGCCGCGTCTGGGCAAAGTCGGCCAGGAGCAGGCCAACGCACGGTCGATGATGACCGGGCGAATTTCGGACGCTTACACCAACATCACCACGGTGAAACTGTTTTCCCACTCCAATCGCGAAGCGCATTTCGCGCGTGCGGCGATGGAGGATTTCAAGCAAACCGGTTTCCGCCAGATGCGCCTGGTCAGCCAGTTCGAGATCGTCAATCAGGCACTGGTAGTGGCGTTGATCATGTCGGCGGGCGGTTATGCGTTGTGGCTCTGGCATGACGGCGCGGTCGGCGCGGGTGCCGTGGCGGCGATCACGGCGATGGCGTTGCGGATCAACGGCATGTCGAACTGGATCATGTGGCAAATGACGTCGCTGTTCGAAAGCATCGGCACCGCCCAGGATGGCATGGCGACGCTGACCCTCGGCACCAAAGTGCAGGACGCGCCGGATGCAGGCGCGCTGCAGACCACCGGCGGCGCGGTGACTTTCAACAATGTCAGCTTCAACTACAACGGCGAGCGCCAAGTGCTCAGCGGCCTCAACCTGAACATCCGTCCGGGCGAAAAAATCGGCCTGGTCGGGCGTTCCGGCGCCGGTAAATCCACGCTGATCAACCTGCTGCTGCGTTTCTACGATGTCGACAGCGGCGAGATTTGCATCGATGGCCAAAACATCGCAAAAGTGACGCAAGACAGCCTGCGCGCCTCGATCGGCATGGTCACGCAGGATACGTCCCTGCTGCACCGTTCGATCCGCGACAACATTGCCTACGGCCGACCCGACGCGACCGACGAACAAATCCGCAGCGCCGCCGCCAATGCGCAGGCCGACGAGTTCATCAGCCAACTCAGCGACCGCCAGGGTCATTGCGGCTATGACACCTTGGTTGGTGAGCGCGGCATCAAGTTGTCGGGTGGCCAACGCCAGCGTGTGGCAATCGCCCGGGTCATGCTAAAAAACGCCCCGATCCTGCTGCTCGACGAAGCCACCAGCGCGCTGGACTCGGAAGTCGAAGTCGCGATTCAGGAAAGCCTCGATGAGATGATGCAAGGCAAAACCGTAATCGCCATCGCCCATCGACTGTCGACGATTGCCGCCATGGACCGGCTCATCGTGATGGATGACGGGCGCATTATCGAGCAGGGAACCCACAGCGAATTACTGGCGAAGAATGGCGTTTACGCGCGGCTTTGGCAGCATCAGAGCGGTGGTTTTTTGGGCGAGGACAAGGGTGTGGTTGAGGCGTTGGATCAAGTGTGAACGGTGGAGTGCGGCGAGCGATGCCCGCCGCGCTCCAGCTGTTCGTTGACCGCTGGCAGCTCCAGATGTCAGGTAGGCCATTTGTTGCAACGGCTGAGCGTGAAGTATTCACGGGCCTATCTGACAATTTAGCGCTGCACGGCGATGAGCATCGATCCAGTTAGAAAACTGCTCCTTCGATATGGTGGACCTGCGGTTCTGCAGAGAAATAGTCCTCTAGGCCCAGCATAAACATCTGATGGTCGTCACTCGCTTCGAAGCCCGGCGAGTGATCTTCAAGTGAAGCCCAGCGCACTATCAGGTTGAAATGCTCGGGGGTTTCGATTCCTTGCGCGAGCAAATGGCCGCCGTAACCCTTCGCGCGGGTGAGCAACGGCGCGACCTCGGCGAAGGCACTTTTGAATTGTTCAATACGTTCTTTGTGCACGGGAAGCAGAGCAATTTCGTAAATCATGGCGTTTCCTCTGATACGGCTTAGACGGCTGAAAGTAGGCGCTCAGGGAATGAGCGATGGCTCGACTGCAATCGCGATTTTGCCTTGCAGGCCGTTGTCGGGACTTTCCAACCGGGCATGCGCCAAGCCGATATCGGCCAGCGAATAGACCGCGCCAACGTGTGGCCGCAACTGACCGCGTGCGACCAACGTGCTCAGTTCATCAAGCTTGCCGCGGTTTTGTCGGGTGAAGACGAAGTGATAACTGGCGTTCTTGCCCCAGGTCTGAACGAGGTTTTGCGGCTGCGCAATGTCGACAATCGAGACCACGCGGCCCAGTTGAGCCAGCGCATCCGGGCTGCGCGACAAGGTGTCGCCGCCGATGGTGTCGAACACCACATCCACGCCTCGGCCGCCGGTTTCGCGCAGGATGGCGTCGACGTAATCTTCCTGTTTGTAGTCGATGACCACGTCAGCACCCATGCTGCGGGCGAACTCGAAATTCGCTTCGCGCACAGTCGTGAAAACCCGCGCGCCAATGGCTTTTGCCACCTGGATCGCTACATGACCCACACCTCCCGCGCCGCCGTGGATCAGAATGCTCTCCCCTACCCTGAGCGCCGCTCGCACGGTCAGTGCTTCCCAAACAGTGCCGCCAACCAAGGTCAGACTTGCCGCCTCAAGATGGCTCAGCGATGGCGGTTTGTGGCCGATGATGCTTTCGGCCGCAACGTGATACTCGGCATAACTGCCTGGGCCGTCGAATATTTGCGGGGTGTACCAGACTTCGTCCCCCGGAGCGAAGCCCGTCACCCCCGGCCCGACTTCTTCGACAACGCCTGATACGTCATGTCCGGTGATCGCCGGCAGTGGCACCAGGTCAGCGTAATCGCCGCGCCGAACTTGAAAATCCAAAGGGTTGATGGAGGTTGCGTGTACCCGCACCAAGACCTGTCCCACACCCGGCACTGGCTTGGGCACGTCGCAGAGTTCGAACGATTCCGGGCCGCCAAATGATTTGAGTAGCATCGCTTTCATTTTGAAATCCTCGTATCGACAAAAAGGAATATCGAGATATCTCGATATGATGCGGTAAAAAATTACAGATCTTTCCCGATCAACTCGGCAAGGGCACTGATGGTTGCTTCATTGCGTTTGTAGTACGTCCACTGACCGATGCGCCTGACTTCAACCAGGCCCACGCGTTGCAGGGTTGCCAGATAACCCGACACCGTGGACTGCGACAGCCCGATACCCTCCTGGATACTGCTGACGCAGACACCCACCGTGAACACGTCACCCTCATCCTGCGCAGGGAAGTTGTTCACGGGGTCCTTCAAGCCTTTCAAGATTTGAAGGCGTACCGGATTTGAGAGTGCTTTGAATATTTCGAGTAAGTCCATGGGCCGGATGATATCGAGATTTATCGATATATCAATACCAAATTTTTCCTCCACGACGGACGGTTTCCGGCCAAGCACTTGTCCAGTTTCAGCGAAAGGAGATGAAGACTCGCGAGGCATTTGGCGAGCAACCAACCGACTCTTCATCCCCAACTCAGATCACCCGGCGCTGGTCGGCACTGGCGCGTTGAGCAACTGCTGCTCCCACAAATACGCAATACCGCTACCGGCAGCATGCTGCAGCAGCACATCGGTCAGCGCACCGGCCGTTTCCTCCCGAGCCCAGTCACGCTGCCACTCTGCGGCGAGAGCGAGCCAAGTCATCATGTTCGCGCCCGCCGCAATCATGCGTTGGATCGCCACTTGATGAGCCTCAACGGAAACGGCGCCGGATGCGTCAGTGATCACCGTTACATCCCAGCCTTCGCCGAGTGCCTGGATGACCGGCATGGCGACGCAGACTTCGGTCCACAGTCCCGCAATAACCAGTTGCTTGCGGCCCGTCGCTTTTACCGCGTCCACCACCTTCTGGTCTTCCCAGGTATTGATCAGCGTCCGATCAATCACCTCTTGGCCGGGGAAAACATCGAGAATTTGCGGAAAGATAAAACCGCCGCGCTCGGCGATCACGCTGGTCAAGATGGTGGGCACGTTGAACGCCTTGGCAGCCTTCGCCAACGCCGTGGCATTGTTGACCACCATTTGCGGCTCATGGCTGTTCAGATTAGTCAGTTGGAAAGGCTGGTGGTCGATCAGAACGAGTACCGAATCTTCAGGACGAAGAAGCGAAGTAAGGCCGTTACGAAAAGTCATTAGTGCATCCTGTTGTCGTTATGAATCGGATTGGTAATGAGCGGCATACGCCAGCGGCGACGTTGCCTTCGAACGACACTCTGCTGTTCCCCTGCTTAATCCGGTAGTGTTGCCTGGTGTTTGGCTGTGTCGCGAAATGAGGAACGCCCGTTTGGATATCGAAGAGCTTCAGACATTCGTAGAGGTTGCTGACGCCGGGGGCGTTTCACCTGCCGCAGTCCGGCTGGGCGTGTCCAAGTCAATCGTCAGTCGCAGGCTGGTGCGGTTGGAAGCGCAGCTTGGCGTGCAGTTGCTGACACGCTCGACTCGCGGCGCGGCGCTGACTGAGGCGGGCGCGACCTTTCGCGACTATGCAGCGAGGGTCTGCTCAGAAATGGAAGCAGCCAGGGAAGCGATCCTGCCCGCCGGCGCGCTGCAAGGTCGTTTACGAGTGGCGGCGCCGCTTTCTTTTGGCCCGACTCACTTCGCCCCCGTACTGGCGGAAATGGCCGTGCGACACCCGCAACTTCAGATCCAGACCTGCTACAGCGATCGCTTCGTTGACCTCATCGCCGAAGGTTACGACTGCGCGATCCGCGTCGGCTACCTGCAGGACTCCAACCTGATCGCAAGACGCATCGGCCCGATCAACGGCAAGCTGGTCGCGAGTCCGGGCTATATCAAGGCTCATGGTTCACCCGAGAAACCGGAGGAGCTGATCGCCCATCAAGCCCTGATGCAAAGCACCGAAGCCTGGCAATTCATGGATGGCGACAAGGTCATCGCCATTCGCCCGCAAGGACGCTTCAAGGCCGACAACGGCATCGCGCTAGTCGCCGCCGCAGTCGCAGGACTCGGGGTCGCTTATCTGCCCGATTGCCTCACGTATGACAGCGTGGCATCCGGCGCACTGGTGCCGATCATGACGCGTTATCCCCCACCGCCAGCGGGTGCCTATTTAGTCCGCCCGGCAGGCCAGCATCCTGCGCAGAAGATCCGGGTGTTTGCGGAATTGTTGATCGAGTATTTCGGCAAATCTCCGTATTTTGCGGGAGAGGTCGAGGTTTGATGGGGGGAGGTGTTTGAGTGAGTGGTTTCGGCCTATAGCGGACATCAGAATATCTGGCCACCCACGCAGAGGATAAGGTCGTAAGCTGTGTGCTTCGTTGTCGATAAGGAAATCGCATGTCACCGAACAAGGCTTGCCCCGTCATCCTCTCGAGCATTCCTGGTGCACGTATCCTCCTGTTCCGCCATCCAGTAGCGGGCGTACAACTGGTCAAAGGGACAATCGAGAAAGGCGAAACTCCGGCTGAAACTGCCCTGCGCGAATTAAGCGAAGAATCAGGCATTGCCGCTGCCTCGGTTGTCAGCGATATGGGCTGCTGGGACGCCGGGCATCTCGACCAGATATGGTCATTCCAGCTGTGTTTCACGCATGCGTCCTTGCCGGAGCAATGGGCTCATCTCACGCTCGACGACCATGGCCACACCTTTAACTTTTTTTGGGCTCCGCTCGATAATTTGCCGTATGACGACTGTCATCCGGTCTTCCGTCGAGCATTAAGATTCCTAGCTGCCAGGCTGACTGCGCGAGGTTTTGTACTGGCTCATGATCAAAGTAGAGATACGTCCGCTGAAGGTCCGACTTGAGGTCCTCAGACGCCTTTCAAAAAAGGCGACAGATTTATTTTCTTAAAAATAAATCTGTCCCCTTTTTTGCGTATCAGACAGTCGCACCCAGCAACGCTTCATCCTCCGCCACCGCACGTTTATAGGCGTCGCGGCTCATTAACTTCTTGGCGTAAGCGAGAAACGCGGCTCTGGGCGGCAAGGTGCCTAAGCCTAGCCCCCAGCCAATGTGGGAACCCACATAAACGTCTGCAGCGGTGAAGCGTTCACCAGCAATAAACGGCTGCGCCAACACCGCGCGTTCCAGTTGATCGACGGTGCGTTCATAGCTGCCGTAGCCAAAGAAGAACTCCTGATCCGGCTCTGGGTTGAAACCGGCGCGGTGGTTAGTGACAGCCTGCTCCAGAGGCCCCGCAGCGAAAAACAGCCAACGGTAATAGGCGGCCCGCTCCGCCGCCACTGGAGCCAGCCCGGCTTCGGGGAATGCGTCAGCCAGGTACGCACAGATGGCGGCGGTTTCTGTTATGGTTTGCCCGTTATGCACCAGCGCCGGGATCTTTCCGATTGGGTTGACGTCGCGAAAAAAACTGACGCGCAGGTCATCAGCGTCGGCCACCATTGGCACTGCCAGCGCAGCACCACCCCATCGGTCAGCCTGACTGGTCGGCTGGTAATCCATTACCACCGTCTCATACGCGCAGCCGATTTCTTCGAGCATCCAGCGCACCATGCGTCCGCGAGAATTGGGGTTGGTATAGAACGTCATTGTCATCGTGAGCTCCTTTTTGGCTCGGTTTGTTGACGACAATGGTAAGAGCGAAGTTGTCTCAGCCCGTGGGCAAAACCCGCCAGAATACTTGCCGAACGCGCCATTAGCGGCGCGTTGCACTATGCATTGCCGCTCTTCTGCGGTTCGGAGCTCAGAAATGCCGTACCTTCACACCAGCGCCGAGCGGTGTAAATTGCCCAGGGTGTTCTGGGAATCTATAGAGCAGCTGGGACTGGATCCCTGGTTGATTGAGCAGCACGCTCAACTGCCCCATGGCCTTCACCTGAACGAATCCTTTGTCAGCACGCATCAGTTGTTTGCCGTCTGGGATGCCATTGAGGCGCTTTCTGCAGACCCTGCTTTCGCGATAAAAATGGTTCGCGACACACCCAGTGCGAAACACAAAATGGCGTTCCTCGCTGCGTTGTATGCGGCTGATTTTCGTGACGGACTTGCGCGGTTATCGCGCTTGCAGCGCCTGTGCAGTCCCGACAAAATTTGCATCGACGAGCGCCAAGACACCGTTTCATTCTCGATTCAGTGGCCTTCTGGCACGGCCCCGGCGCCCTATCTTTCAGTGGAGGCTTGTTTTGCCTTGGTACTGGAGCTCGGTCGACGAGGCACCGGTAAACACATTGAGCCTCTGTCATTGAGCTTGAGACGGCCCGAGCAAAAGCTGGATACGCACCCAAGTTATTTCGCATGCCCCATTCGCTACGGCGCCACCCATGATGAGTTGATCTTGAACGCCTCTGACATTGAGCTGCCGTTTCTTGAGCACAATTCGCAAGTGCTGCAAATGATGAACCCGGGCCTCGATGCGGCATTACGCGCGATCGAAGCGCCGGTTGGCTTCTGTGAGCAGGTCGTTGAAGTGCTCAAACGCGCCCTGGCGAACGGACGGCCAAGTTTGCAACATCTCGCCGGAGAACTATTGCAGAGCGAGCGAACGTTGCAGCGCCGACTAGCGTCCGAGGGCACAACCTTCAGTGCACTGCTCAACGAGGCCAGGCGCCAAGTGGGATTTCACCTACTGGCTGATACGAGCCTTGAGCTCAAAGAGGTGGCGTATCTTCTCGGTTATGAAGACGTCAATTCTTACTTTCGGGCCTTTCGGCAGTGGGAAGATGTTTCACCCAGTCAGTGGCGTCGTTCAAGGCTTGACGCATGACATTGGCGTTAATGCGGACATGAGGTCCGCATTTTCTGCGTTTCAGGCTGATGCAGCCCTGCACCAAACTTCTCCAGCATCGCTAGCAGCAACGATCCCAGTTCATGCTCAGGCTTTCGCTGGGGCTGGGTCATGACAAATGAATTGGCCAAGTCCGGCTGCTGAGGTTTGCGCGACGCCAGTCAGCCTCCCTTCGTCCCATCCCTCCCGCGCAGCGGCTGACAGGCCGAGCATTGTTACGCAGCATTTGGAATAGCTGTCCGATGGTCGCGCGTCATCCGGAAGATATCGTTAAGGCCGCTTTCATCGAAGCGACAATTCCTGACGCTACGCTGTATTCACTGCCAGCATTTGTCGCGACCGGAGAGGCGCCGGGCTGGCACCACAGCTTCTTCGCGGCCTCGGATCAACTGGCAGACGCGATGGTCAAGGGGAACGAGCGGTTATTCCTGACGCACTTCATCCGCCACCACGCAAGCAACCAAGAGGCGCTCTCCGATGAGCTGATAGACAGCTATGTCCGCTCATACTCGAAGCCCAAGACTTTCCACCACGCATTTGAATATTATCGCGCGCTCCCCCAGTCGATTGCCCAGAACGAAAAGTTGGCGACAACCAAGATAGCCATGCCCGTTCTTGCCGTTGGCGGCGGTGGTAACGGTGGATTCGGCGCCCAGCAGCCGGAAAACATCCGCCGCTACGCTACCAATGTTGAGGCGCACGTGCTGCAAGGATGCGGTCACTGGGTCACGGAGGAATGCGCACCAGCGTTGAACCCGCTGATCTCCTCCTTTCTGGCGCGGCCATGAGGAGAATGTCGCCATGTTCAGCAGAGTAAGGGGAATGGATCAGATCGGCTTCGCAGTGCTCGACGTTTAGGCCGGGACCCGGTTGCTGCGCGAGGCGTTCGACGCAGCTATCGTTTACGACACTGGCGCTGATGGCTGAAAGCTGATGCTCGCAAATGGCTGCTTTCGGCCAAGAGCGGCCACTCGAATACATCACCTTGATCAGCTGTTTTGTAGGTCGAAGCGGTCACCGATGTTCCGCTGCCAACATTGACCTGAACTGAGAAATGATCTCTGAAGATAGCCCGGCACCTTCGAACACTGCGCAGGTGAAGCTAACGGGTGCGGGGCCTGGAGCAGTTATGATGCGGTCTGCAACCACAGCTACCGGACTGTTTCGATAAAGCGTGCGCCCTTCATAACCTACGGCATTCTTTTCTATGAAGTCAGCGCTGTTCGAGGTATGAGGAACCGTGTCGAGAAGCCCGGCCCTAGCAAGTGCCAGCGTCCCCCCACAGATACCGGCAATTGTCGCTCCATTTGAACGACTAGCATGAAGAAAGCCTCGAATATCCGGTGCTTCTGCACTTTCCCAGACCATTCCTCCAATGACGACAACAACGTCCGGTTTCCAGTCCAGACATTGTTGCAAACTGCTATCGACAGTTACAGCCAATCCACCCTGCGATTGGAACTGACCCGTAGCAGAAGCGAAAAACCTGACGTCGATCCCGTAAAACGGGAACGCAGTTCCAGCAATGAAAGCATATTCCCAGTCCGCAAAACCGGGTGTCAGTATCAATCCCACACGTGCCATCAGTCAGAATCCTCCATGAATGCCAATAACATTTGGCGACAACAAACATACATTAAGGGTTGCTTTGGGTCGATTGAAGCCCCTTGCAACAGGCAGCGATCGGCCAAAAGGAGACGGTCGTGAACCGTTGCCGATAACGATCGGCAGAGTTCGACCAATATCTACCTATGAACAGCGCAGGCGTTCACGTCAATATGGGAGTCATTCCCGAAGTGCAGACGCAGGATCTGCCGAGCAGAATTCGCAGAGAATCCATCGGTCTATCCTTCAAGACTTGACTCCAATTTATCAGAGCGCTGATGTATGAATTCTCTCTGGATCGCACTGGGCATTTTTGGGAGCCTCGTTGCTGCCTCGCTTCTTATGATGCTGTGGTACCCAAAGCTGGCATCCCACCACCGGGATGACGAAACCAACTCCGTAATTCGTCTAGTAGCCAACATTTTTGTGGTTATGACATCGCTGGTCTTTGGCTTGATGATTAACTCTGCCAAAAACACTTTCGAGTCCATTGACGCAAACTTCCATGGGTATGCAACCAGCATGATCATTTTTGATCGGACACTGCGAAGCTACGGCGATGTGGCGCAAGACACGCGAAATCGTCTTATCACCTATCTAGAGCGCGCTATCGAGACCCCGTATCGGGGAGACGAGGCGCTGCAGCATCGTAACAGCGAGGCGGCTAAGTATCTGGATGATATAGGCAAGTCTTTGGCTCTTATAAAGCCTCCGGACCGCTACCATGAAACTATGCTTCAGGATATTCGTCAGCAATATCATTCGCTCATCGAGCAACGCTGGAGGATCGTCGAGCAGTCAGAGGGAGCGATTCCTGGCCCACTTATTGGGATGCTTGTTGCCTGGCTGACGCTCATTTTCGCCAGTTTTGGATACCGCGCTCCCCGTAATTCGATGGTGATAGGAATGTTCATCATCTCGTCATTCCTCATTGCGGCTTCCGTTTACCTTGTTTTGGACATGGACGTGCCATTTCATGGTCCTATCCAGATATCCGACGAGCCCCTGCGCAGGGCGCTCGCAGTCATGCAGCTCTAGAGGCAAGAAGCGCGCTGGCGTTCTGAGTCGTGGCCTCGAGGCGTACCAAACCGAAGTCCGCTTCTGGCCGGTAGCGTTCGATTGCAAACGTCCGCTTCTGGCCGGTAGCAGCCTGTCACGACAGGCTGCTACCGGCCATTC
>NZ_MKGS01000186.1:0-28800 GCF_002836905.1 Pseudomonas sp. 43NM1
GCAAGCTCAGCTCCTACAAGGGCATGATGCGCCATACACAAAACCTGTAGGAGCGAGGCTTGCCCGCGAAGGGGCCGTGTCAGTTGATAAACATGTCAGCCGATAGACCGCCATCGCGAGCAAGCTCAGCTCCCACAGGATTTAGCGCCATACACAGAACCTGTGGGAAAGGCTCAGCCCCCACGGATTTTGCGTCATACACAGAACCTGTAGGAGCGAGGCTTGCCCGCGAAGGGGCCGTGTCAGTCGATGCAGATGTCGGCTGAACCAGCGCTTTCGCGAGCAAGCTCAGCTCCCACAGGTTTTAGCGCCATACACAGGACCTGTGGGAAAGGCTCAGCCCCCACGGAATTTGCGTCATACACAAAATCTATGGGAGCGAGGCTTGCCCGCGAAGGGGCCGTGTCAGTTGATAAACATGTCAGCCGATAGACCGCCATCGCGAGCAAGCTCAGCTCCTACAGGTTTTAGCGCCATACACAGAACCTGTGGGAAAGGCTCAGCCCCCACGGATTTTGCGCCATACACAGAACCTGTAGGAGCGAGGCTTGCCCGCGAAGGGGCCGTGTCAGTTGATCAACATGTCAGCCGATAGACCGCTTTCGCGAGCAAGCTCAGCTCCTACAGGATTTGCGCCATACACAGAACCTGTGGGAAAGGCTCAGCCCCCACGGATTGTGCGCCATACACAAAACCTGTAGGAGCGAGGCTTGCCCGCGAAGGGGCCGTGTCAGTTGATAAACATGTCAGCCGATAGACCGCTTTCGCGAGCAAGCTCAGCTCCCACAGGTTTTAGCGCCATACACAGAACCTGTGGGAAAGGCTCAGCCCCCACGGAATTTGCGTCATACACAGAACCTGTAGGAGCGAGGCTTGCCCGCGATGGGGCCATGTCAGTCGATGCAGATGTCGGCTGATAGACCGCTTTCGCGAGCAAGCTCAGCTCCTACAGGATTTGCGCCATACACAGGACCTGTGGGAGCAAGGCTCAGCCCCACGGATTTTGCGTCATACACAGAACCTGTAGGAGCTAGGCTTGCCCGCGAAGGGGCCGTGTCAGTCGATGCAGATGTCGGCTGAACCAGCGCTTTCGCGAGCAAGCTCAGCTCCTACAGGATTTGCGCCGTACCCAAAATGGGTGGCGGTCAGGCTGCTGGCTGGTCCAGTTCCAGGCCTACGCCGAGGCGGCGGGACATGCAGGGCCAGCGTTTCCAGGCAGCGCCGGTGTCCGGGCTGTTGAGTTTGTCGCGGTAGGCTTCGACCGATTCCAGGGCGAAGCTTTCTTCGTTGAGCATCTCGTCGACGGCGTGATGCACGGCCTCATCCAGCTGATTGGCGAACGCTTCGCCGATCAATTGATGGGCGATCAGGTTGGCGACCGTCATGTCCAGAGGGATCAGTGGCTGGCCGAAATGCTTGATGTACAGGTCGTTGACCTCTTCCACAAACCGATGCGCCAGATACGCTTCGTCCAGCAGGCCGTCGAGGCCGACGTGCCCGGCCATGATCGCTGGCGGTTGCAGGAAGTACTGCTCGGCGATTTTCAGCACCGGTTTGATCTGCGATTCGATACCCGCTTCCCTCGCGACGTCGTTGGCTGCTTCCAGCAGATCAGGCACTTCTTCGATGTAAGCCGTGACAAAACGAGTCAGCACGCCGTTGGCATCAGCCTCCGGCAATTGGATGGCAGGGTGCAAATGCGGTAATTGGGTTTCCAGTTGACGAGTCAGCAGGCCAGTTTCGGCCTCATGCTGCAGGGCTTTTTGGATCTGCTCGCGCAATGCGGCGGTGTTCATGAAAACTCCAGGAAACAAGGCAATGAAATAGGAAGACATAAGTTAGCTGGCTTATGAAAATTGCTAAGACGCATTTGTCATAAATGTTTCATCCGTGAGACATCAAAGTTATATCGGCCAGCCACCGAAGGGTGCGCATCGTTCTCCATTCGTGGTCTTGCACGCAAGTACTCGCTGTTTCAGCTCATTTACGCCATCGCGTTGCGAGGTGCCAGTCGCTGTCTATACTCGGTTTTGAATGGAGTTAGCTGATGACGCCCGACTGCCTGTGCAGCAAGGCTCGGCAATTCAAGTTCGTAGTCTGAAAAAGCCGCTCCCTTGCCGCTGGTGTTAGCCGGCGGGATAACAAGAACGATAAGGGGAACCCGCAATGATGCGACATCCACACGTCTGGATGGGCCTCCTGTTGTGGTCATTTTTCAGCCAGGCGCAAGCCGCCTGGACTGTGAACATGGCGCCGGGAGCGACTGAAATCAGTCACGCAGTATTTGACCTGCACATGACCATTTTCTGGATCTGTGTGGTGATCGGCATCATCGTCTTCGGCGCCATGTTCTGGTCGATGATGGTCCACCGTCGCTCGACCGGACAGGTGGCCGCCAAATTTCATGAAAGCACCACCGTCGAAATCCTCTGGACCATCGTGCCGTTCATCATTCTGGTGGCGATGGCTGTGCCTGCGACGGCGACCCTGATCAAGATGTACGACGCCAGTGAGCCGGACATCGATGTGCAGATCACCGGTTACCAGTGGAAGTGGCACTACAAATACCTGGGCCAGGACGTCGAGTTCTTCAGCAACCTGGCCACCCCCGCCGACCAGATCCACAACAAGGAAACCAAAGGCGAGCATTACTTGCTGGAGGTCGACAAGCCGCTGGTGTTGCCGATCGGCGCCAAGGTGCGCTTTCTCGTGACCTCCGCCGACGTCATTCACTCGTGGTGGGTGCCGGCCTTCGCGGTCAAGCGCGATGCCATTCCGGGGTTCGTCAACGAAGCCTGGACGCGCATCGACAAGCCCGGCATCTACCGTGGCCAGTGCGCCGAGCTGTGCGGCAAGGACCACGGTTTCATGCCGATTGTGGTCGAGGTCAAAACCCAGGCCGATTACGCCACCTGGCTCGGCGAACGCAAAGCCGAGGCGCTGCAGCTCAAAGAGCTGACCAGCAAGGAATGGACCCTCGACGAACTCAAAGAGCGCGGCGACAAGGTTTACCACACCACGTGCGTGGCCTGTCACCAGGCTGAAGGCCAGGGCCTGCCGCCGATGTTCCCGGCGCTCAAAGGCTCGAAAATCGCCACCGGCCCGATCAAGGATCACCTGAGCATTGTCTTCCACGGCAAACCCGGCACCGCCATGGCGGCGTTCGGCAAGCAGCTGTCGGAAGTCGATATCGCGGCGGTCGTGACCTACGAACGTAACGCCTGGGGCAACAACAAGGGCGACATGGTCACTCCCAAAGAAGTGCTGGAGCTGAAACAGGCGGAAAGCAAATGAGCCGGTCTATTGCGCACCCAAGCCACCGGTCGGGGCAACACGCCCCGGCCTGCCCAGCCCACCTGTTTGCAGGAGACCAGCCATGAGCGCCGTCATCGATGACCATGGTCATGCCGACCACGCCCACGGCCCCGCCAAAGGCCTGATGCGTTGGGTGCTGACCACCAACCACAAAGACATCGGCACGCTGTACCTGTGGTTTGCGTTCTGCATGTTCCTGCTCGGCGGTTCATTCGCGATGGTGATTCGCGCCGAGCTGTTCCAGCCAGGCCTACAAATCGTCGAACCGGCGTTCTTCAATCAGATGACCACCATGCACGGTCTGGTGATGGTGTTCGGCGCAGTGATGCCGGCGTTCGTCGGCCTCGCCAACTGGATGATCCCGTTGATGATCGGCGCGCCGGACATGGCCCTGCCACGGATGAACAACTTCAGTTTCTGGCTGCTGCCGGCGGCATTCCTGCTGTTGGTTTCGACACTGTTCACGCCCGGTGGCGGGCCAAACTTTGGCTGGACCTTCTACGCGCCGCTGTCGACGACTTACGCGCCGGAAAGCGTGACGTTTTTTATCTTCGCCATTCACTTGATGGGCATCAGCTCGATCATGGGCGCGATCAACGTGATCGCGACCATTCTCAACCTGCGCGCACCCGGCATGACCCTGATGAAAATGCCGCTGTTCGTCTGGACCTGGCTGATCACCGCGTTCCTGTTGATCGCGGTGATGCCGGTGCTGGCCGGGTGCGTGACGATGATGCTGATGGACATCCACTTCGGCACCAGCTTCTTCAGTGCTGCCGGTGGCGGTGACCCGGTGTTGTTCCAGCACGTGTTCTGGTTCTTCGGCCACCCCGAGGTGTACATCATGATCCTGCCGGCCTTCGGCGCCGTCAGCTCGATCATCCCGACCTTCTCGCGCAAGCCGCTGTTCGGCTATACGTCGATGGTTTACGCCACGGCGAGCATCGCGTTCCTGTCGTTTATCGTCTGGGCGCACCACATGTTCGTGGTCGGCATTCCGCTGGTGGGCGAGTTGTTCTTCATGTACGCGACACTGCTGATCGCGGTGCCGACCGGGGTCAAAGTGTTCAACTGGGCCAGCACCATGTGGCAAGGCTCGCTGACCTTCGAGACGCCGATGCTGTTTGCGGTGGCGTTCGTTATCCTGTTCTCCATCGGCGGTTTCTCCGGGCTGATGCTGGCCATCGCGCCAGCGGACTTCCAGTACCAGGACACCTACTTTGTGGTCGCGCACTTCCACTATGTATTGGTGCCGGGCGCGATCTTCGGGATCTTCGCTTCGGCGTATTACTGGCTGCCGAAGTGGACCGGCCACATGTACGACGAAACCCTCGGCAAGCTGCACTTCTGGCTCTCGTTCATCGGCATGAACATGGCGTTCTTCCCGATGCACTTCGTCGGGCTGGCCGGCATGCCGCGACGGATTCCGGACTACAACCTGCAATTCGCCGACTTCAACATGGTGTCGTCGATCGGCGCATTCATGTTCGGCGCCACGCAGATTTTCTTCCTGTTTATCGTCATCAAGACCATTCGCGGCGGCGAGCCGGCCCCGGCCAAACCGTGGGATGGCGCCGAAGGGCTGGAGTGGAGTATTCCGTCACCAGCGCCGTATCACACCTTCACCACGCCACCGGAAGTGAAATGAACACCCCGCCAGTTGTGGGCAGTGGTCAAACCCCTGTGGTGAGGGGGTTTACCCCCGTTGGGTCGCGCAGCGGCCCCGAAGGCTGTGATCGGGATTTATCAGGTGGATCGCATTTGCTGGTTTTGCGACTGCTGCGCAGTCGAACGGGGGTAAACCCCCTCGCCACAGGTCTGGGTGTTGAGGATTCGTGCCATGGCTGATTCGATTTCGCTGAAGAAGCTGGTCACGCGCCTGTTGCTGGTGGTGGTGGCGATGTTCGTTTTCGGCTTTGCCCTGGTGCCGATCTACGACGTGATGTGCAAGGCCTTCGGCATCAACGGCAAGACGTCCGGGCAGTACGAGGGCGAGCAAACCGTCGATACCTCGCGGCAGGTCCGCGTGCAGTTTCTTTCGACCAATTCGGCGGACATGTCCTGGGATTTCTATCCGAAGAGCGATGAACTGACCGCCAATCCCGGCGCGGTCAACGAGATGATCTTCATCGCGCACAACCCGACCGATAGGCCGATGAGCGCGCAAGCCGTGCCGAGCATCGCGCCCAGCGCTGCCGCCGCGTACTTCCACAAGACCGAATGTTTCTGCTTTACCCAGCAAGTGCTGCAGCCCGGTCAACGGATCGAGATGCCGGTACGTTTCATCGTTGACCGCGACATGCCCAAGGAATTGAAGCACCTGACGCTGTCCTACACGCTGTTCGATATCACCGCCCGACATCCACCGGTCGCTGTAAACACTGGCGGTTGAGCGTGCCCGATAAGGAGAACAATAAATGGCAACTCATGAACACTATTACGTCCCGGCCCAGAGCAAATGGCCGATCATCGCCACGGTCGGCATGCTGGTCACGGTGTTCGGCCTGGCCACCTGGTTCAACGACCTGAAAGCCGCGCGCCCGGAATCCCACGGCCCGCTGATCTTTTTCGTCGGCGGCCTGATGGTTGCGTACATGCTGTTCGGCTGGTTCGGCACGGTGATCAAGGAAAGCCGCCAAGGGCTGTACAGCGCGCAGATGGATCGCTCGTTCCGCTGGGGCATGAGCTGGTTCATTTTCTCGGAAGTGATGTTCTTTATCGCGTTCTTCGGCGCGCTGTTTTATGTGCGCCACGTGTCCGGCCCGGCGCTCGGCGGTGAAGGCGCCAAAGGCCTCGCGCACATGCTCTGGCCAACGTTCGAATTCACCTGGCCGCTGCTGAACAACCCTGACCCGAAACTTTATCCGGCACCCAAGGACGTGATCAGCCCCTGGGGCCTGCCGCTGCTCAATACGGTGCTGCTGGTCAGTTCCAGCGTGACCGTGACCATCGCCCACCATGCGCTGAAAAAAGGTCATCGCGGCGCGCTGAAAATCTGGCTGGCGATCACCGTGCTGCTGGGCTGCGCGTTCCTCGGTTTTCAGGCTGAGGAATACATCCACGCCTACCAAGAACTGGGCCTGACCCTGGGCTCGGGCATCTACGGCGCGACGTTCTTCATGCTCACCGGTTTCCACGGTGCGCACGTGACCATCGGCACGATCATCCTGTTTGTGATGCTGATGCGGATCATGCGCGGGCATTTCGACAACGAGCACCAGTTCGCCTTCGAAGCGGCGAGTTGGTATTGGCACTTTGTCGATGTGGTGTGGCTGGGTCTGTTTGTCTTCGTCTACGTGCTCTGAAGCAGCGCCGAGCTTGAAGCATGAAGCTTGGCGCTTATAGCTCCCACGGAACGTGGGCAACCAATTGGCCGCTGTAAAAACCCCAGGCGATCAGGCCGACGGTGGTGGCGGCCAGGGCCACGCGAACGCTCAAGGCAATGACCAGGCGGTTTGAGCTGCTGTCGTCCTTGACCAGAAAAAACAGGCCGCTGAACAGGCTGACAACCGTGGCAATCAGCATCAGGACGATGGCTGCTTTGAGCATGGGATGACTCCGGGGGAAGGCGAATGCACATGAGTATAGCTATCGCATCCAGCGACTTTCTGGCCACGCCATGAAGCGCTTCCGGCCGGGCATCGTGCCGACCCTGGTGGTCGCGCTGCTGTTGCCGATGCTGGTGTCACTGGGGTTCTGGCAGTTGAGCCGGGGCGCGGAGAAAAGCGCGCTGCTCAACAGTTATGCCGAACGCCGCGCGGCCGAGCCGATGGCCAGCACCGAGCTGCAAAACACCCAGGACCCGGCGTTTCGCCGCGTGCGCCTGCACGGCCAATTCGACCCCGAGCACAGCGTGCTGCTGGACAACCGTCAGCGCGACGGCAAGGTCGGCGTCGAGTTGCTGCAACCGTTTCAGGATCAGGCGAGCGGGTTGTGGCTGCTGGTCAATCGCGGCTGGCTGCCGTGGCCGGATCGGCGCACGCCGCCGCAATTCACCACGCCGAAACAGCCGTTGAGCGTCGAGGCGTGGGTCTATGTGGCGCCCGGCGCGACGTTCCAGTTGCACGCCGACCCGAGCGCCACGGCTTGGCCGCAACTGGTGACCGCGGTCGAACCGGCGCGGCTGTGGACGGCGCTCGCGCGCGATGGTTTCGCTTACGAATTACGCCTCGAAAACGGCCCCGCTTCGTATCAGGCCGATTGGCCGATAGTCGCCATGGGCGCGGAAAAACACATCGCTTACGCCGTGCAGTGGTTCGCCATGGCGATCGCCCTGCTCGGCCTCTTTATCTACCTCGGCTGGCACAACGCAAAGGAGAAACACCATGGGAGCGGCCATGAATCCACCCAGCATGTCTGAGGCGAAAACCCCGGCCAGTCGGCGCAAGGGGCGTTTGCAACTGCTGCTGATCGTGTTGGGGGTGATCGGCCCGATGATCCTCGCCACCGGCATGTACAAATTGCAGTTCTGGGTGCCGGACGGGCGCAGCTATCACGGCGAACTGATCGGCAACGGCCAGACCCGCGCCGACCTCGGCGTGCAGGCCCAGGAGCAGCGTTGGCAAATGCTGGTGACCGCGCCAAAGGATTGTTCGGTGGACTGCCAGCAACTGGTGTATCTGGCGCGGCAGATCCAGATCGGCCTCGGCCGCGAAGCGTCCCGCGCCAGCCACGCATTGGCGGCTGCGCAACCGCTGGGCAGCGATTACGAGGCCAAGCTCAATCGTGAATATCCGCAGCTGCAACGCTATCCCATGGACCTGACCACGTTCAAAAAGACTACGGGCGACAACACCGCGCCGCAGCTGTGGATCATCGACCCGCACGGCAATCTGGTGCTGCGCTACGACCCGGCGGTCAAGGGCAAGGATTTGCTCAACGATCTGCGGCATTTGCTGAAACTGTCGAACATCGGATAAGGGCATCGTCATGGCCAAACCTGGATTTCGCCTCGCGCTGTTTGCCACGTTGCTGGCACTGATTGTGGTGTTGCTCGGCGCCTACACGCGCCTGACCCACGCCGGCCTCGGCTGCCCGGACTGGCCGGGCTGCTACGGGTTTATCAGCGTGCCGAAAAGCGAAGCCCAACTGGCGCATGCCGAATTGCATTTCCCCGACACCCCGGTCGAGGCCCACAAAGGGTGGAACGAGATGATTCACCGCTACTTCGCCGGCACGCTCGGGTTGCTGATTGCGGTGCTGGCCGGGCGCGCCTGGGTGCACCGTCGGCATCCGGGGCAACCGGTGAAGTTGCCGCTGTTCCTCTTGGCGGTGGTGACTGCGCAAGCGGCGTTCGGTATGTGGACGGTGACGCTCAAGCTCTGGCCGCAAGTGGTTACCGGGCATTTGCTCGGCGGGTTTGCGACGTTGAGTTTGTTGTTTTTGCTGACGCTGCGCTTGTCCGGCGTATTGCCGGCGCTGACTGTGCCGCGACGTTTGCAGTACTGGGCCACTGCCGGTTTGCTGCTGGTGATCGGACAAATCGCCCTCGGTGGCTGGGTCAGTTCCAACTATGCGGCGGTGGCGTGCATCGACTTCCCGACCTGCCACGGCCAATGGCTGCCGCCCGCCGATTTCGCCAACGGCTTTCACCTGACCCAGCACATCGGCCCCAATTACCTCGGCGGCCAACTGGACAGCGACGCACGCACGGCGATTCATCTGACCCATCGCATCGGCGCGCTCATGGTGACGCTGGTGCTGCTCGGGCTTGCGTGGCAATTGAAAGTGGTCAGCATGACCCGCCTCGCCGGGCTGGTGCTGATCGCCCTCGCCGCGCAAATCACTCTCGGCATCAGCAACGTGCTGTTTCACTTGCCGCTGCCGGTCGCCGTCGCCCATAACGCTGGCGGCGCGGCGCTGTTACTGACGTTGGTGCTGGTCAATTATCACGCGCGGACCAGTCTGGTTCGGGTCAAGCAGCAATCCCCTGCGCGCTGGCGTTTCAGCCCGCGTAAACATTCCGCCGGGCCCATAACAATAAAAGGAGAAATGCCATGGCGACTCTGATCGGCGAACGTCACAGTCAGGCGATCTGGCGCGATTATCTGGAGCTGACCAAACCGAAAGTGGTGGTGCTGATGCTGATCACCTCGCTGGTCGGGATGTTCCTCGCGACCCGCGCCGGAGTGCCGTGGACGGTGCTGGTGTTTGGCAACCTGGGGATCGCGCTGTGTGCCGGTGGCGCGGCGGCGGTCAATCATGTGGTGGACCGGCGCATCGATGCGGTGATGGCGCGGACCCACAAGCGGCCACTGGCCGAGGGCCGCGTGTCGCCGACGGCGGCGCTGACCTTTGCGCTGGTCCTGGCGGTGCTCGGGCAAGCCCTGCTGCTGGCCTTCACCAACCCGCTGACCGCGTGGCTGACCCTCGCTTCGTTGCTCGGTTACGCGGTGGTCTACACCGGTTTCCTCAAACGCGCGACGCCGCAGAATATCGTCATCGGCGGACTGGCTGGCGCGGCCCCGCCGCTGCTCGGTTGGGTCGCGGCCACCGGGCATGTCAGCGCTGAGCCATTGCTGCTGGTGCTGATCATTTTTGCCTGGACCCCGCCGCACTTCTGGGCGTTGGCGATTCATCGCAAAGAGGAATACGCCAAGGCAGATATCCCGATGTTGCCGGTGACCCACGGCGAGCACTACACCAAAATCCACATTCTGCTTTACACCTTCGCACTGCTGGCCGTCAGCCTGATGCCTTACGTGATTCACATGAGCGGCGTGCTTTACCTGGTTTGTGCGCTGGTGCTGGGCGCGAGGTTTCTGCAATGGGCCGTGGTGCTGTACCGTGGCACTCGGCCGCACGCGGCGATCAATACGTTCAAGTACTCTATTTGGTACTTGTTCCTGCTGTTTATCGCGCTGCTCGTCGACCACTACCTGCTGTTAAATCTTTGACCAAAATGAACCTATGACTCGAACTCAGAAAACCGTCTTTATCCTCGTTGCCCTGATTGCGTTGATTCTGGGCCTGACCGTCAACAAAGTGCTGTCTGGCAAAGGTCAGGGCGACCCGACTGCGTTGATCGACGCCGGGATCATCCTGTTGCCGCAAAGCCGCAATCTGCCAGACGTGACGATGACCGATCAGGACGGCAAACCGGTCGCGGTCAATGAGCTGAAAGACAAGTGGAGTCTGCTGTTCTTCGGTTACACCTTCTGCCCGGACATCTGCCCGACTACCCTCGCGCAGCTGCGGCAGATCAAAAGTGAGTTGCCGTCGGAAGCAGCGGCGAGGTTGCAGGTGATTCTGGTCAGCGTCGACCCGAACCGCGATTCGCCGAAGCAGCTGAAACAATATCTGGGCTATTTCGATCCGCAGTTTCAGGGTTTGACCGCGTCGTCGGTCGAAGACATTCAGAAACTGGCGAACGCGGTGAGCATTCCGTTTATTCCGGCGGACACCAGCAAGCCCAATTACACAGTCGACCACAGCGGTAACCTTGCGGTCATCGGCCCGGACGGCACGCAGCGCGGGTTCATCCGCGCACCGCTGAACAACGCCAAACTGATCGCGCAATTGCCGGTGATGCTCAAGCGCAAGTGAATCACCACACCTCCCTGTAGGAGCCAGGCTTGCCGGCGAAGGCGATTTCACTGACGCCTTCGCCGGCAAGCCTGGCTCCTACAGGGCCGGTGTTTCAGGCATAAAAAAGGGGCGCATCGAATGCGCCCCTTTCAGTCCAGCGGACAAGATCAGAACGCCGGCAATACCGCGCCTTTGTACTTCTCGAGAATGAACGCTTTGACTTCCGGGCTGTGCAGCGCGGCGACGAGTTTCTTCATCGCGTCGCTGTCCTTGTCGTCCGGGCGCGCGACGAGGATGTTCACGTAAGGCGAGTCGTTGCCTTCGATCACCAACGCGTCTTTGGACGGATCAAGCTTGGCTTCCAGCGCGTAGTTGGTGTTGATCAGCGCCAGGTCGACCTGGGTCAGCACGCGCGGGATGGTCGCGGCTTCCAGCTCACGGATTTTCAGATCCTTCGGATTCTGTGCGATGTCTTTGACGGTCGACAGAATGCTGGTTGGATCCTTCAGCGTGATCAGCCCAGCCTTCTGCAGCAGCAACAGCGCACGGCCGCCATTGGTGGCGTCGTTCGGAATCACCACGTTGGCACCGCCCGGCAGTTCGGCCAGGGCTTTGTACTTGCTCGAGTACGCGCCCAGCGGTTCCAGATGCACGCCGGCCACCGCCACCAGATTGGTGGTGCGCGCCTTGTTGAACTCATCCAGGTACGGCTGGTGCTGGAAGAAGTTGGCGTCCAGACGTTTCTCGGCAACCTGCACGTTCGGCTGAATGTAGTCGGTGAACACCTTGACGTTCAGGGTCACGCCTTCTTTGGCCAGGGTCGGCTTCACGAATTCGAGAATTTCCGCATGTGGCACCGGCGACGCGGCGACGGTCAGGGTTTCATCAGCCTGGGCGGAGAACGCCGCAACAGCGGCCAATGCGACGAGTAGTTTTTTCATTCAGCTAACTCCTTGTGTTTACCCGCATGAGGCGCCCGTTTGGCGCCTGCCAGCGAATGGCCGGCTCAGCGCCGGGCTACGCGAAACATTTATTTTCTGGAAAAGTGTACGACCAGTTTGTCGCCAACCATTTGCAGCACTTGCACCAGCACCAGCAACAGCACGACGGTGACGATCATCACATCGGTCCGGAAACGCTGGTAGCCGAAACGGATCGCCAGGTCACCCAAACCACCGGCGCCGACCACACCGGCCATTGCCGTGTAGGAAACCAGTGTAATCGCCGTCACCGTAATCGCTGCATAGATGCCCGGACGGGCTTCCGGCAGCAACGCATTGATGATGATTTGCTTGGTCGTCGCGCCCATCGCCTGGGTCGCTTCGATGATGCCGCGATCGACTTCGCGCAACGCGGTTTCCACCAGACGCCCGAAGAACGGCGTGGCGCCCACCACCAATGGCGGGATCGCGCCGGCGACGCCGAGCGAAGTGCCGGTGATCAACACGGTGAACGGGATCATCACGATCAGCAGAATGATGAACGGCAGCGAACGCAGAATGTTCACCACCAGCGACAGCACCGCATAAACGCCGCGCGATTCCAGCAACTGGCGCGGGCTGCACAGGAACAACAGCACGCCCAGCGGCAGGCCGAGCAAAATCGTGAACAGCAGCGAACCGCCGAGCATCAGCAGGGTGTCGCCGGTAGCGAGCCAGATTTCGAACCAGTCGATATTGGCGAAGAAACTCATCAGGGCCTCCATCAGCGCAGCACCTCCATGTGGACGTCAGCTGCGGTGAAGCGGGCAAACGCCGCCTCCATGTCGCCGCCGGTGACCGCCAGGGTCAATTGGCCGTACGGCGTGTCTTTGATGCGATCGATGCGACCGGCAAGGATGCTGTAGTCGACGCCGGTTTCCCGCGCGACGGTGCCGAGCAACGGCGCGTAGGTCGCTTCGCCCTGGAACGTCAGACGCACGATCCGCCCCGGTACGTGAGCAAAATCATCACGCTGTTCGCTTTCGTCGATCTGCTCGTCTTCCTGGACGAAGCGCTTGGTGGTCGGGTGCTTGGGATGCAGGAACACATCGGCCACCGAGCCTTGCTCGACGATTACCCCGGCGTCCATCACCGCGACCTGATCGCAAACGCGGCGGATCACGTCCATCTCGTGGGTGATCAGCACGATGGTCAGCTTCAGCTCGCGGTTGATCTCGGCGAGCAATTGCAGGACCGACGCAGTGGTCTGCGGGTCCAGCGCGCTGGTGGCTTCGTCACACAGGAGGATTTTCGGCTTGGTCGCCAGGGCGCGGGCAATGCCGACGCGCTGCTTCTGACCACCGGACAATTGCGCCGGATACTTTTTGGCGTGGTCGGACAAACCGACCCGCGCCAGCAGTTCCGCGACGCGCTGGTCGATTTCACTGCGCGACAGCTCACCGGCAAGGGTCAGCGGCAGCGCCACGTTGTCGGCGACAGTCTTGGAGGCCAGCAGGTTGAAGTGCTGGAAGATCATCCCGACCTGCTGGCGGAAGCGCCGCAGGCTGCTGGCATCGAGCGCGGTGACTTCTTCACCATCGACGAAGATCTTGCCGCCACTGGATTCCTCCAGGCGATTGATCAGACGCAGCAGGGTACTTTTTCCCGCGCCGGAATGGCCGATCAGGCCGAAGACCTGACCGTTCTCAATCGTCAGACTGGTCGGATGCAGGGCGGGAATGTCCTTACCGGCGACGCGGTAAGTCTTATGGACGTTTTGAAACTCGATCACGTAGCGAACCTTGTGGGGCGCGTTGGAAAAGGGTCAGCGTTTAGCCGGGCGCGCATTTTAGCCTGTCCGTATAGAGGGTATTAGCATTTATTCGGCATTCAACCTTCGATTTGGCAATAACGCGATCAAAGGTCATAAAAAAGGAACGGCTGAGAACCTCATTAGTCACTATTTAAGCAACGTAATTACCGCCAGGTGCCGTGCCTGGAAAATTGCTCACAAGTCCGGCTAGGACGAGATCGCAACGAGGAGTTTACGACTGATGAGTACCAAGAAACCTGTCGCCCCTAAAAGCGCACTGGCCGGGACTGACACCCTGGACCGTGGCAACACCAATACCAAGCTTGAAAGCCTGGAAAAATTCCGCTCCGACGCCACCGAACAAGCCCTGCGCACCAACCAGGGCGTCAAGGTGTCGGACAACCAGAACACCCTGAAAGTCGGCGCCCGCGGGCCGTCGCTGCTGGAAGACTTCATCATGCGTGAGAAAATCACGCACTTTGACCACGAACGCATCCCGGAGCGCATCGTCCATGCGCGCGGCACTGGCGCTCACGGTTTCTTCCAGACTTACGAAAACCATGCCGCGCTGACCAAGGCCGGTTTCCTTCAGGATCCGGGCAAACAAACCCCGGTATTCGTGCGTTTCTCCACGGTGCAGGGGCCACGCGGCTCGGGCGATACCGTGCGTGACGTGCGCGGGTTTGCCGTGAAGTTCTTCACCGACGAAGGCAACTTCGACCTGGTCGGCAACAACATGCCGGTGTTCTTCATCCAGGACGCGATCAAGTTTCCCGATTTCGTCCACGCGGTGAAACCGGAGCCGCACAACGAAATCCCTACCGGCGGCTCGGCGCACGACACCTTTTGGGACTTCGTCTCGCTGCAGCCGGAATCGGCGCACATGGTGATCTGGGCGATGTCCGACCGCGCGATCCCGAAAAGCCTGCGCAGCATGCAAGGTTTCGGCGTGCACACGTTCCGTCTGGTGAATGCCGAAGGCAAGTCGCGCTTCGTCAAGTTCCACTGGCGCCCAACCGCCGGCACCTGCTCGCTGGTGTGGGATGAAGCGCAGAAACTCGCCGGTAAAGACACCGACTACCACCGTCGTGACCTGTGGGAATCGATCGAGATGGGCGACTACCCGGAATGGGAATTGGGCGTGCAGATCGTCGAGGAAGAAAACGAACACGACTTCGATTTCGACCTGCTCGACCCGACCAAGATCATTCCTGAAGAAATCGTGCCGATTACGCCACTGGGCAAAATGACCCTGAACCGTAACCCGGACAACTTCTTCGCCGAAACCGAGCAAGTTGCGTTCTGCCCGGGCCACATCGTCCCAGGCATCGACTTCTCCAACGATCCGCTGCTGCAAGGTCGGCTGTTTTCCTACACCGACACGCAGATCAGCCGACTCGGCGGGCCGAACTTCCACGAAATCCCGATCAACCGTCCGGTAGCGCCGTACCACAATGGCCAGCGCGATGGCATTCACCGCATGACCATCGACAAGGGCCGCGCTTCCTACGAGCCGAACTCGATTGACGGTGGCTGGCCAAAAGAAACTCCGCCCGCCGCGCAGGACGGTGGCTTCGAGACTTACCCGGAACGCATCGACGCGAACAAGATTCGTCAGCGCAGCGAGTCGTTCGGTGATCACTTCTCGCAGGCGCGCTTGTTCTTCAACAGCATGAGCAAACACGAGCAGGAACACATCATCGCCGCGTACAGCTTCGAGCTGGGCAAGGTTGAGCGGTTGTGGATTCGTGAGCGCCAGGTCAATGAGATCCTCGCCAACATCGATCTGGAACTGGCTGCGCGCGTCGCGGCAAACCTGGGTCTGCCAGCACCGAAGGCCGGCACCGTAGACGTGCCGAAAACGTCGCTGGATCGTTCGCCAGCGCTGAGCCAGGCCAACCTGCTGCCGGAAAACATCAAGACTCGTAAAGTCGCGATCCTGGCGGCCAACGGCGTCGACGGCAAAGCGATTGATGCGATGAAAGCGGCGCTGGCGGCTGAAGGTGCACACGCCAAGTTGCTCGGCCCGACTTCGGCACCCGTGACCACTGCTGACGGCAAATCGCTGCCCGTCGATGCGTCGATGGAAGGCTTGCCGTCCGTCGCTTTCGATGCGGTGTTCGTGCCGGGTGGCGCGGCGTCGATCAAAGCGTTGAGCGGTGACGGCGTGGCCCTGCATTACGTGCTCGAAGCGTACAAGCACCTGAAGGCAATCGCGCTGCACGGCGAAGCCAAGCAGTTGCTGGACGTGCTGAAGCTGGAGGCTGATGCGGGGTTGATCGTCGGTACCGACAAGACGCTGATCAAGCCGTTCTTCGCGGCGATTGGACAGCATCGGGTTTGGGATCGCGAGCCTAAAGCCAAGGCGATTCCGGCTTAAGGTTTGTTTCGATAGTTAGGACGCTATCGCGAGCAAGCCTCGCTCCTGCATTTGGAATGCATTCCAAATGTGGGAGCGAGCTTGCTCGCGATGCTTTTAAGGGCTTACAAGGTTTTCAGGGCTTACGCGGGCTCAAAACCACCTGCGCCGGAACGTGGCGCGCGATCTGCTTGTGCAATTTCAGCTCAAAACCCGAATCGAGTTTCTTCACCCGTTTGGTCAGCAATGTGGCCAGCCATGGGTAATCCTGCGTGCGCGGTGCCTGGATCACCACCGCACAGTCGTAATTCACCACATCGAAGGCAATCGCATCCAGTTGGTGGCGAAGTTTGCTCATATCGGTGAGGTTCAACGCGACCGTGGTGCTTTCCGCCGCCGGATCAATCACTTTGGCTTTTGGCCGGGCTTCAGCCGCCAGCAACGCAGCTTCGGCCTTGTCCAGCTCAGCCTTGCGCGCATTGACGATGGCATTGTTGACGCCACCGGTCAGCGCCGGCGCTTTTGGCATCAGCGCTCGCGCACGGCTCAGCGCAGTGGCGGCGGCGTTGACATCACCTTTCTGCAACACGATCTGGCTGCGTTGCAGATAGGCTTCGGCCAATTGCCGTTGGTATTGCACCAGCGTTGGATCGTCAGGCGACTGGGCCTGCAAGGTTGCCAGTTGATCTTCAGCGGTGGCCAGCTCGCTGCTGGCCAGGTTTTGTTCAAGCTGTGCAATCGCCGCAGCCCGACCGTCGGGAGCCTGAGTGGCTGCCGGTGGCGTGCTTTGGCAAGCGCCGAGCAGCAGAGAAAATGCGACAAGGAGCAGATAACGGGAGGCGAACGGCTTCATTCCTGCGACTCTCTATTTGCGCAAAAAACGAGCAAGTCTACACCCCTCGACGGGGCAGGACAAAACTCAGCAGAAACAGCGCGGCGGCCGCCACCACAATCGATGGGCCCGCCGGGGTGTCCTTGAACCATGACAACGCCAGCCCGCCACACACCGCAAGCATGCCCAGCAGGCTCGCGCCCAGTGCCATCTGCTCGGGCGAGCGGGCGTGACGCTGTGCCGCAGCCGCCGGGATGATCAACAGTGACGTAATCAGCAACACGCCGACGATTTTCATTGCCACGGCGATGACCACGGCGATCAGCAACATCAGGGTCAGGCGCAACGCCGCCACCGGCAACCCTTCGACCCTGGCCAATTCTTCGTGCACGGTGATCGCCAGCAGTGGCCGCCACAACGTCACCAGCAACGCCAGCACCGCCGCGCTGCCGCCGAGGATCCACGCCAGATCGGTCGGGCTGATCGCCAGCAGGTCGCCGAACAGATACGCCATCAGATCGATCCGCACTTCGTGCATGAAGCTTAGTACCACCAGGCCCAACGAGAGCGTGCTCGGTGCGAGAATTCCCAACAGCGTGTCGGACGCCAGCGGCTGGCGCTGTTGCAACGTCACCAGCAACACCGCCAGCAGCAGGCAGCCGACGGTAACCGCGACGGTCGGGCTGACATCCAGTAAAAAGCCCAGCGCCACGCCGAGCAGCGCGGCGTGGGACAAGGTGTCGCCGAAGTAGGCCATGCGCCGCCACACCACAAACGAACCCAGCGGGCCCGCGACCACTGCCAGGGCCAGACCTGCAAGCAGGGCGTAAAGCAGAAAATCAGCCATGCTTGCAGCCATCTCCATGAACGTGAGGTTGTGCCGACGGGGCGGCGGCGACTACGGAGCCATGCAGGTCATGGGCGTGGTCGTGGTGGTGGTGATAAATCGCCAGGCTCTGCGCGTTTTTGCCGAACAGCTCGACGAACGCCGGATCGCTGCTGACCTGTTCCGGGTGCCCGGAGCAGCAGACGTGACGGTTCAGGCAAACCACCTGATCGGTGGTGCTCATCACCAAATGCAAATCGTGGGAAACCATTAACACGCCGCAACCATGGCGGTCGCGCAGGCGGGTGATCAGGCTGTACAGCTCGGCCTGGCCAGCGACATCGACGCCCTGCACCGGCTCGTCGAGCACCAGCAATTGCGGCTCGCGCAACAACGCGCGAGCAAGCAAAACGCGCTGCATTTCGCCGCCGGAAACACTTTGTACCGGGCTGTCGATCACCTGTTCGGCGCCGACTTCCTTGAGCGCCGCCAATGCTCGCGCACGGTCAACGCCCGGCACCAGCCGCAGGAAGCGCAGCACCGAAAGCGGCAAGGTCGGATCGACGTGAAGTTTTTGCGGCATATAACCGACGCGCAGTTTCGGTTTACGCCAAACGCTGCCGCTGTCCGGCTTCAACAAACCGAGCACGGCGCGCACCAGCGTGGTTTTGCCGGCGCCATTCGGGCCGATCAGGGTGACGATCTGCCCGGGCTCGACGCTGAGGTCGATGCTTTCCAGCACGTTTTGCCCGGCAAACGTCACGGCCACTTGCTCAAGACGGATCAGCGCGCTGCTCATCAAGCCCCCTGGCAACCCGAGCAGAGCCCGACCACTTCCACAGTCTGGGCCTCGACGATAAATCCAACGTCTTTGGCGCTGAAGACAATCGCGTCGCTGATGGATTTCTGTTCGAGCTCGATGGCGGCGTGGCATTCACGGCAAATCAGGAACTGCCCTTGGTGCGCGTGCTCCGGGTGATTGCAGCCGACGAAGGCGTTAAGCGAGGAGATGCGGTGCACCAGGCCGTTTTCCAGGAGGAAATCCAGCGCGCGGTACACAGTCGGCGGCGCGGCGCGGCGGCCGTCCTGCTCGCTGAGCACCGCCAGAATGTCGTAGGCGCCCAGCGGTTTGTGGCTTTGCCACACCAGTTCCAGCACCCGCCGGCGCAATTGGGTCAGGCGCAAGCCTTGACGGGCGCACAAGGCATCGGCCTCGGTCAATGCGCTGTGCACGCAATGAGAGTGGTCATGGGGACGGCTGGCAATCGGTGTAATAGGCATGAGCGGCGACGATTTTTGTGAGAGACGTTATTATGTTACCCGTTCTCGCCTCTTCGAGTGGTCATCGTGTCCCGACTTTTTTCAATGTATGTCGCATTTTTCACAACTTTCCTGCTGATGGGTTCGGCCCACGCCGAGGTCAACGTGCTCACCAGCATCAAGCCGCTACAGCTGATTGCCGCTGCCGTGCAGGACGGTGTGGCGGTCCCGGAGGTGTTGCTGCCGCCGGGTGCCTCGCCGCATAACTACGCGCTGCGCCCGTCCGACGTACGGAAGGTGCAATCGGTCGATCTGCTGTACTGGATCGGTCCGGACATGGAAGGTTTCCTGCCGCGCGTGCTGAAAAGTCGCACATCGCCAAGCGTCGCCGTGCAGGATCTGCCGGGGCTGAAACTGCGGCACTTCGCCGAGGACAGCCATTCCCACGCCGAAGAAGCCGAGCAGCCCGACGAACATGACCACGATCATCGTCCCGGCACGCTGGACGCACATTTGTGGCTGTCGCCAGTCAACGCACGGGTGATCGCGACGAAAATGGCCGCGGACTTGAGCGCTGCCGATCCGGCCAACGCGCCACGTTATCAGAGCAATCTCAAGGCCTTCGATGAGCGGTTGGATGCGCTCGACCAGCGCCTGAAGGCACGGCTGGCGGGTATCTCGGGCAAACCTTATTTTGTGTTCCACGAAGCGTTCGATTATTTCGAAGACGCTTACGGGCTAAAGCATGCGGGCGTGTTCAGTGTTGCCGCGGAAGTGCAGCCCGGCGCCCAGCATGTGGCGGCGATGCGCACGCGCTTGCAGGAAGTCGGCAAGACCTGCGTGTTCAGTGAACCACCGTTGCGCCCGCGACTGGCGGAAACCCTGGTGGCGGGTTTGCCGGTGAAACTGGCAGAACTGGATGCGCTGGGCGGTTACACACCCGCGACTGCTCAGGGTTATGAGCAGGTGTTGGAGAAACTGGGCAATGACCTGGCCGGGTGCCTGGAGGCGTTGTAACCCGGACATCGGTGTCGACCCATTCGCGGGCAAGCCTCGCTCCTGCAAGGATGGTGCAATTTCCTGTAGGAGCGAGGCTTGCCCGCGAAGCTTTTAAAGCGCGAAAGGCAACGGTGTACTGATTTTCTGCCGTTGCGCCAAGCGCTGCTGGAATTCCAGCGGATCGTGAATCAACACGTCCTGCCCGGCAAACGACTCTGCAGCAATCAACCGCGACAACCAGAAGCGCACGCACGCCACACGCAGCATGGTCGCCCACAACTCGGCTTCCGCCGCCGTGAACGGGCGCAACCCCGCATAAGCGCCCAACAGGGCTCGGGCACGCGGCCCGTCGATCACCCCGTCGTCATCCGAACACCAGTCGTTCAAGGCAATCGCCACGTCGTACAACATCGGCCCGGAACAGGCATTGTAGAAGTCGATCAAGCCGGTCAGGTGCGTGCCTTCAAACATCGCATTGTCGCGGAACAGGTCGGCGTGGATGTTGGCGCGTGGCAGCGCGAGAATTTTCTGTTTTTTCTCGGTGATTTCTTCCAACGCCCGTTGCAGCAGATCGCTTTGCTCGGCGTTCAGGTGCGAGAGCAGTTGCGCGCCCTCCTCCAGCATCCAGTCGAGGCCGCGATCGGTCTTGCGCTTGATCATGTTGGCCTGAGTCGCCAAGTGCAGATGGCCGAGCAACTCGCCGACCTGCGCGCAATGCTGGGCATTGGCCTGCTTGATGTGTTTGCCGGCCAGGCGCGGCTGGAGCAACGCCGGTTTGCCGGCCAGTTCGCGCAACGCCACGCCGTCCTTGGTGCGCAGCGCGTACGGCACTGGCAGGTCGGCGTCGTGCAGCACGTCGAGCAATTCAATGAAAAACGGCATTTCCTGAACCGGACCGCGCTCTACCAGGGTCAGGACAAACTCGCCCTGCTCCAGACTGATAAAGAAATTGGTGTTTTCGCTACCGGCGGCAATCCCCTGGAAATCAAGCAGGCGGCCGAGCCCGTATGGGGCGAGAAAGGTTTCCAGCTCGGGCCGAGCCAGGGGAGTAAACACAGACATGGTTAAAAACTGCTCAGTTCGGGCGCCGCTATCAAAACGGCGCCGATTAAAGTTAAGAAACTACTTCCAGGTAAAGATTTCCCACGCGGGAATCAGCATATCCGGCTGGTCCGAACGGATGTAGTTCGCGTCCGTGCCGTCCGCGCGCACCAGGAAATACGGTTTGCCAACGCTCGGCGTCACCTTGATGGCGTAGGTAAACCCACCTTTCTTATATTCCTGAATGACCTTGTCACCTTCCGTGTGTGTGCTGATGGTAACTTCCGGCTCCGAGGTCGGCGCATCATCCGCCGCCATAACGGCCAGCGGAACGGTCGCAAACAACCCAGCCAGCAACAGGCGATTTAGTGTGCGCATGATAACCTTGTCCCTTTGTCGTCAATGGTCCCGCTATTCTAGCGCCGGACCCGCCGAAAAGGTTGATCGTGCTCATGAGCCAAGCCCCCCTCGTCCTGGTGGACGGTTCTTCTTACCTCTATCGCGCCTTTCACGCGCTGCCACCGCTGACCACCTCCCGAGGCCTGCCGACCGGCGCGGTCAAAGGTGTGCTGAACATGCTCAAGAGTCTGCGCAAGCAGTACCCGGAAAGCCCGTTCGCGGTGGTTTTCGACGCCAAGGGCGGGACGTTTCGTGACGAAATGTTCGCCGAATACAAGGCCAACCGCCCAAGCATGCCCGACGACATGCGCGTGCAAATCGAGCCGCTGCACCAAAGCGTGATGGCCCTCGGTTTCCCGTTGCTGTGCGTCGAAGGCGTCGAGGCCGATGACGTGATCGGCACGCTGGCCCGCAGCAGCGCGGCCGCCGACCGCCCAGTGGTGATTTCCACTGGCGACAAGGACATGGCGCAACTGGTCGACGGGCACATTACCTTGGTCAACACCATGACCGGTAGCGCGCTGGACGTGGAGGGCGTGAAGGAGAAATTCGGCGTCGCTCCCGAGCAGATCATCGATTATCTGGCGCTGATGGGCGATTCGTCCGACAACATTCCGGGCGTTCCGGGCATCGGCCCGAAAACCGCTTCCGGCCTGCTGGTCGGGGTCAACGGCGGCCTGACCGAGCTCTACGCGCAGCTCGACATCGTCCCGACCCTGCCGATTCGCGGCGCCAAAACCCTGGCCGCCAAGCTTGAAGAGCACAAGGAGATGGCGTTTCTCTCCTATCGTCTGGCAACCATCAAGATCGACGTGCCGCTCGACATCGGCCTCGATGACCTGCAGATGGGCGAACCGGATCACGACAAACTCGCCGAGCTGTACACGTTGCTGGAGTTCAAGAGCTGGTTCGAAGACAACCAGCGCGACGCCAAACGCTCCGGCCAGCAAGTCGCCGCGCCGGTTGCGCTGGAAGAACCCGCCGCTGCTGCCGCCGAGATCAACTACACGACCATTCTCACCCAGGCCGATTTCGACCTTTGGCTGAAGAAGCTGCAAGACGCCAAACTGTTCGCCTTCGACACCGAAACCACCGGCATCGACGCGCAAAAAGCGCAATTGGTCGGGTTGTCGTTTGCCGTCCAGGCCTACGAAGCGGCCTACATTCCGCTGACGCATTCCTACATGGGCGCGCCGGAACAGTTGGATCGCGACACGGTGTTGCGCGCGCTGAAACCGATCCTTGAAGACCCAAGCAAACTCAAGGTCGGCCAGCACGCCAAGTTCGACATGAACATCCTCGCCAACTGCGCAATCGGCGGCGATCAGAGCTGTGGCATCAGCGTGCAAGGCATCGCCTTCGACACCATGCTCGAATCCTATGTGCTGGATTCCACCGCGACCCGCCACGACATGGACAGCCTGGCGCTCAAGTACCTGAATCACACCACCACCGGTTTTACCGACATCGCCGGCAAAGGCGCGAAGCAGCTGACGTTCGATCAGATTCCGTTGGAGCTGGCCGGGCCGTACGCCGCCGAAGATGCCGACATCACGCTGCGTCTGCACCAGACCCTGCAAGCCAAACTCAACGCGATCCCGAGTTTGAGCAACGTCCTCAGCGACATCGAAATGCCGCTGGTGCCGGTGCTGGCGCGGATCGAGCGCCAGGGTGCGCTGGTTGATGCCGACTTGTTGGGCATCCAGAGCATTGAGCTCGGGAAGAAAATGGTCGAGCTGGAGCGCGAGGCTTATGTCCTCGCCGGCGAAGAATTCAACCTCGGTTCACCGAAGCAACTGGGCGCGATTCTGTACGACAAACTGGGCCTGCCGATCCTCAGCAAAACCGCCAAGGGCCAGGCATCGACCGCTGAAGCGGTGCTCGCGGAACTCGCCGAGCAGGATTTCCAGCTGCCAAAAGTGCTGATGCAATACCGCTCGATGAGCAAGCTGAAAAGCACCTACACCGACCGCTTGCCTGAGCAGATCAACGCGCGCACGAAGCGCGTGCACACTTCGTATCATCAAGCCGTGGCGGCCACCGGGCGTTTGTCGTCCAGCGATCCGAACCTGCAGAACATCCCGATCCGAACGGCCGAAGGTCGGCGGATTCGTCAGGCGTTCGTCGCACCGAAAGGCTACAAACTGCTGGCGGCGGACTATTCGCAAATTGAACTGCGAATCATGGCGCACCTGGCCAAGGACGAAGGCTTGCTGCACGCCTTCCGCAACGACCTGGACGTGCACAAAGCCACGGCGGCGGAAGTGTTTGGCGTTGAGCTAGCCGACGTCACCACCGATCAGCGGCGCAGCGCCAAGGCGATCAACTTCGGCCTGATCTACGGCATGAGCGCGTTTGGCCTGGCCAAGCAGATTGGCGTCGATCGCAAGCAGTCCCAGGCGTATATCGACCGTTATTTCGCGCGTTATCCGGGTGTGCTGGCGTACATGGAACGCACGCGCAATCAGGCGGCCGAGCAGGGTTTCGTCGAAACCATTTTCGGCCGGCGCCTGTACCTGCCGGACATCAACGCGAAGAACCCGTCGCTGCGCAAAGGCGCCGAGCGCACGGCGATCAACGCGCCGATGCAAGGCACTGCGGCGGACATCATCAAGAAAGCCATGGTGGCGGTGGATAACTGGCTGACGGCCTCGGGCCTGGACGCCAAGGTGATCCTGCAAGTGCACGATGAATTGGTGCTTGAAGTGCGCGAGGACCTGGTGGATCAGGTGCGCGACGAGATCCGCGCGCACATGAGCGACGCGGTGAAGCTGGACGTGCCACTGCTGGTCGAAGTCGGGGTTGGCAATAACTGGGATGAGGCTCATTGAGCCGTTTGAATAGGGGGATTTCTGCTGCGGCATAGTGCCGCGGCAGAAAGGTCATCGAAGGGCGCTCGTTAAATGGGGCTTAGCTCAAAAAGTGTTTCCGGTTATTCCAAAGGCATTGAAAAAAATTCTGAACTAATCTGCCAAATTGCCACTCAGAGATTCTGAATGGCTGGTGAAGCCCTTCGATGCTCCTATGTTGTGTTAAGTGTTGGCAGATATCTGGACCCCGCCCTAACGGTCCGGAACTTGAACCCCGGAACTTCCCCCTCCCCATACGAAGTCCGGGGTTTTTTTTGCCCGCGAGAAAGCCTTACTCGGCAATCTCGGCGCCCTTGTCCGCCAATTCCATCCAGCCCGCCAGTACAGTGTAGGCGTCTTCCAGGCCCAGGCGTTTCGGCGCGGAGAACAGCTGGATGGTGATGGTATCGCCCCAACCTTTACGGATATCGGCCTGAACCTTGAGCAGGACATTTTTCGCTGCGCCGTAGGTCAGCTTGTCAGCCTTGGTCAACAGAATGTGCATCGGCATGCCGCTGGCGACTGCCCAATCGAGCATCAGCAGGTCGAAATCGGTCATTGGATGACGGATGTCCATCATCAGGATCAGACCTTTCAAACTCTCGCGACCACCCAGATAAGCTTCCAGATGACGCTGCCAGTGCAGCTTCAACGGGATCGGTACTTTCGCGTAACCGTAACCCGGAAGGTCGACCAGACGACGATCATCGTCTAGCTTGAAGAAGTTCAAGAGTTGCGTGCGACCCGGAGTTTTCGAGGTCCGCGCCAGGCTGGCGTGAGTCAAAGTGTTCAGCGCGCTGGATTTACCGGCGTTGGAACGACCGGCGAAGGCGACTTCAAAGCCTTCGTCGTCCGGGCATTGGTCGACTTTGGCAGCGCTGAGCATGAAGGTGGACTGTTGGCACAGGCCAAGGATGGGGTTCTTGAGTTGCATGGGATTTCCGATGTGGGCGGCGCCGGGAATGGACGCGGCAAGCGGTGTCGTTTCCGTTTCAGTAGCGCCAGTATATAATGCCGCAGATTTTGTGTGCGCTTTGTCCCAGCGTAGGATGAAGTTCACGAGAGCGATTGACCTTGATTGCGCATTAGAACGCAGAACGCTCTCTACCCTGAAAAGGTCGTTTTATGACGAAATGGCTGCTAGCTGCCGGTGTCTTGATGCCGCTTTACAGCGCTCAGGCTACACAGGATCCGGAAGCTGTGTACAACCGTGTTTGTGGAGCCTGTCATTCCGGCCAACTCCCGATGGCGCCGAAAAAGGGCGATCAGGAAGCTTGGACGCCGAGGTTGGCGAAAGGTATGGAGACGCTGGTGCAACACGTGACCCAGGGTTTCAAGGCGATGCCGCCGCGTGGTTTGTGCATGGACTGCAGTGCCGAGGATTACCAAGCCATCATCCTTTGGATGAGCGAGTAAGCCCGGCCCATAACTCTTTAACCCTTAGCCGTAGTTGGATTAGCTGATGAACAAATTGATCGTGAGTCTGCTGTTGACCGTGGGGATCTCCGGCGTAGCCCATGCTGCAGGTGACGCAACAGCTGGCCAGGCGAAAGCCGCAGTCTGTGGCGCCTGTCATGGCCCGGATGGCAACAGCATGGCGCCAAACTTTCCGAAACTGGCAGGTCAGGGCGAGCGTTATCTGAACAAGCAGTTGCACGACATCAAGTCCGGCAAGCGCACGGTACTGGAAATGACCGGCCTGCTGACCAACCTGAGCGATCAGGACCTGGCCGATATCGCCGCCTACTTCGCCAGCCAGAAAGGCAGCGTCGGCGCCGCCGACCCGAAAGTCGTGGCTCGCGGTGAAGCGCTGTTCCGTGGTGGCGACCTGGCCAAGGGCCTGCCGGCCTGTACCGGTTGCCACTCGCCAAACGGCTCGGGCAACGCCGCCGCCGGTTTCCCGCACCTGGGTGGCCAGCACGCTCAATACATCGCCAAGCAGCTGACCGATTTCCGCAAGGAAGAAGGTGGCCGCGCCAACGACGGCGACACCAAAACCATGCAGACCATCGCCAAACGGCTGAGCGACGAAGATATCGCCGCCGTCTCCAGCTACATTCAGGGTCTGCACTAAGCGCTGGCTCAGGCGTTGTGGATCGAGCATTGCGGGGGACGGACATCCCCTGCAACGTTAACGCTCGATTAATCCGACGCTGCAAGCATAAAAAGGGTGGCTTTGGCCGCCCTTTTTTGTGGCCGCTGCCGTTACACTACAGAACTCAAGCCCGCCATGGCCTGTCTGAAAACAGGTCGCGCGAGGCGACCCCATTTGTCCAGGAGTAAAGCATGCGTAATCTGATCATCAGCGCCGCACTCGTCGCTGCCAGCCTGTTCGGCGTGACTGCTCAAGCCGCTGAAGCACCCGCCGCACCTTACGTCGAATTGACCAACGCTGTTCCGGTTGCTGTCCCTGGCAAGATCGAAGTCGTGGAGCTGTTCTGGTATGGCTGCCCGCATTGCTATGCTTTTGAACCGGTGATCAATCCATGGGTTGAGAAACTGCCTTCCGACGTGAATTTCGTGCGCATTCCTGCCCTGTTTGGCGGCCCATGGGATGCCCACGGTCAAATGTTCCTGACCCTGCAAAGCATGGGTGTCGAGCACAAGGTTCACGCCGCCGTGTTCGAAGCGATCCAGAAGCAACACAAGAAATTGGTCACGCCTGAAGAAATGGCAGAATTCCTCGCCACTCAGGGCATCGACAAGGACAAGTTCCTCGCGACCTTCAATTCCTTCGCAATCAAAGGTCAGATGACCAAAGCGAAAGAATTGGCGAAGAAATACGAAATCAGCGGCGTTCCAACGCTGATCGTCAACGGCAAGTACCGCTTTGACGTCGGCTCCGCTGGCGGTGCCGAAAACGCTCTGAAACTGGCCGATAAACTGGTCGACCAAGAGCGAGCGGCTACCAAGGCTGCCGCCAACTAAGGCCGGGCCTCGCCATGCGCCGCTGGGGTACTGAACGCGTTGTTGGCCTGCACGAGCCGCGGGTCAATACGCATCATCTGGAATCAACGGGCTTGCCCGCAGACAGTCGTCTGCGTTTGCTCAGTTTCAATATCCAGGTCGGCATCAGTACCGAGCGGTATCGGCACTACCTGACCCGTGGCTGGCAACACCTGTTGCCGCACACCGGGCGTGCCGACAACCTGCAAAAGATCGGCAACCTGCTCGGCGACTTCGATCTGGTCGCCTTGCAGGAAGCCGATGGCGGCAGCCTGCGTTCAGGCTACGTCAATCAAGTCGAACACCTGGCCCAGCTCGGGGCCTTCCCGTACTGGTATCAACAACTCAATCGCAACCTCGGTCGCCTCGGCCAGCACAGCAATGGCGTGCTCAGCCGCCTGCGCCCGTGGGCGATTGAAGATCATCCGCTGCCGGGGCCGAAGGGTCGCGGAGCAATTCTGGTGCGCTTTGGCGAAGGTCCGGAAGCGCTGATCGTGGTGATGATGCACCTGGCGCTCGGCGCTCGTACCCGCAGCATGCAATTGGCCTATATCCGCGAATTGATCGGCGGCTACAAACACCAGATTCTGATGGGCGACATGAACACCCACGCCAGCGACTTGCTGCAAAACTCGCCGCTGCGTGACCTCGGCCTGTTGGCACCGCAACTCGAAGCGACCTTCCCCAGCTGGCGTCCACAACGCTGCCTGGACCACATTCTGCTAAGCCCGACCCTGACCCTGGAAAGAGTCGAAGTGCTGGCACAACCGATTTCCGATCACCTGCCCGTCGCGGTAGAGATTCGTTTGCCGGGTTCGCTCACGGCCGATTCATTACCCGCGTTGAGACCTGACCCTCGCGGACCCGATGAATGAGCGACGAAGCACAGCGCTGGAAAGAGAAATACCTCAAGAGCATCGAACAACAGGAAAAACTCGAGCGTCGCTGGGACGCCCGACTCGACCTGTTGCGCCGTGGGCTGGTGCGCAGCACATTGGCTGCCGAAGGTACCGACCGCGCTGTCGACTTGTGCATGAAGGAAATGCGCGAAGTAGTGCGCACCGATGACATGGACGCAGGCCTCGCCGCCCTTCTGCCACGCCTGGAAAAAGCCGTGCTCGACTCCGAGCAGCGCCGCGAAACCCGGGTCGATCAAGTCAGCGCCGCGCTGAATGCGCTGGTCTCGCAGTTGCAGGCATTGCCATTGCCGCGAGAAGTCAGCAAACCGCTCAAGGCCTTCGCCAAACAACTCGACGCCCGTGTCGGCCAGGCCCGTGAGATTCCCTTGCTGCTCAGCGAACTGAGCGGCCTGCAAGGCAAAGCCCTGCACCAACTGGAAAACCCTACCGAACCTGGTCGTCCGGGTTTGTTGCAGCGGTTGTTTGGTAGCCGCGAGGCAGAGGAATCGGCAGCACAAGACGTTGCGCCGGCAGTGCAGGCAGTGCAGGCACCGATACAACCAGCGCCCGCGCCAGTGGTCGAGGCGCCAATTGTCCAGGTTGAAAAGCCAGCACCCGTCGCGCCGCAAACTGTTGCACCGGTAATTGAGCAACCGGCTACTGAAACACCCATTCTGCAAGCACCAGTCCCTGAAACACCCGTTCATGCAGCACCGCTCCCGGAAGTCGTGGCATTCGCCCCACCGGTACTGGAGCCGCAAGTCGAAAGCGCTCCCATCGCGCAGTCAGCTCCCGAACTACCTCAAGCGCAAGTC